>CAVTLU010000007.1:300000-505536 GCA_963735545.1 uncultured Acidobacteriaceae bacterium | reverse complement strand
ACACCCCGCGCAGCGGATAATCCGGAAACGTCCACTCCCCCGCATTGAAGCACATCCCCTGATCGATAAACGACACCGTGTACTTCTTCTCCCGCATCCGCCGCCAGAAAGTCGCCTGCCTCCCGTTGGCGTTTCCGGTCCATTTATCCACAGCCAAAATCCCGGCAAACGTCTCTAAGTTCCGCACCCGCTCCAGCATCTCCATGGGCAGATGATCGAATACCTGCCCTTCCAGCGGACTCACTACATACCGCGACCCAAATTGCAGCCCCGCCTGGCAGGGAATCGTGCTCCCCGCCAGCTGTATGTTCAGCTCCGGCGTATGCTGAACCACCCAATCCCCGACCTCCACAACTTCCGTCGCCGGCACCGGTAACCCTGCCGCCTCCGCCAACCGAGTAGCCAAGCAACTCGTTGGCCAGCACCCGCAAATGCTGGGGATTATTGCGAAACTTCACCACATAGAAATTTCCATCCGCGCAGCGCATCAAGTGCCCCTGCGCCCCACCCCGCATCCGTCTGACATGCTGAACCGCAACAATTGCCAATGACAATCCGTGTGGCGCGGGCGCCCCCGCCCGCGTGACCGTAGCGCCAGTGTCGAGGCCGTTTCTCCCCATCCCCCACCGCAACCGGCACCGGGCGCTTATGCATACACCAAACCCTGCCCACCCGGCTGTGACGAATGAACATCCTGTTCCCTGTGCATCATCGCCAAGCTAGCCAAGTCCAGTCCCCCTTTGCGCCCGACGTTCCCCGCCACCTTCTCTCGTGCCCCCATCGCGATCGCCATCGCCATAACGCAATCATCGTGCGTTCCTATCGCTCCTCCCGAACTTCCATCCGGATGTCTTACAAACGTCCGAAACTCATTCAGCAGCCGCGCACTGCGAAACAATCCCGGTGCCGCGTTCAGCACTGCCGCCAGGGTCTCGATCATCGCCGGCCGCGAAACCGCCGAAGTCAGCCATCCATCCTGCCCCGCCTCGCGATAAACGTTCCCGCACCCAGCCGCCCGCAAATGCGCCAACACTCCATAACCGTGGTTATTCCGCTCCACCACCAGCAGCGCCCCGTTGTACAAGTTCCCCAACTCCACCAGGCGCCCCGCCAGCTCCCGCGGCGGAAAGTGTCCATGCAACTCCGCGCACTGCATCCCCGTCTTGCGCTCGATCACCTGAGCGCACGAATAATCCCCTTCCGACCCTCCGCCCGCCGGATCCACTCCCACGATGTACTGCATCCCCGCTTGCGCCGGAAGCCATACCATCATCCGCCCGTTATCGCGCGACTCCAACGGTTCACCGGCCGCCTCAACCGCCCTGCTTATCGCCTCCAAATCGAACACACACTCCCCCGAGGCTCGAAAGCACGAAACCGGATCCTCCGCATACTCCTGCGCCGCCATCCCGCGCATCACCGCCCGATTCTGCCGCCTCCACGCCACCTGCTCCCAATCCAAACCAAGTCGCGTAAGCAAATCCCGCTCTTCATCCGTACAAACTCCGTCCAACAGGGGTTCCCCTGTGCTCCCCTGTGCCCCCTGTGTTTCTGTCCTTTTCAACTCACTCGATAACTGTCCTCAAACCACCAAGGAAAAAAATGCCGAGCATACCCAGTCTCCTCCGCCCGCTGCCACTCCTCGTAAAACACCCCGCCAGCCCCATTCGGCGTAGACTCCAGCACAATCTCGCCATCCTCCGGCACCGCGGCCCGCAGCGACGCCAGCGTCTCCGCCCCATCGCGGGGCCAGCGGGCGACCTCCGAACAATGCAAATGATGGATGGTCATCCCGCGCCCCGCGTTCGGATCCGCCGCCGTAGCCACTCGATACTCGCTGTCGAGCCTCGGGAATACCAGCTGACGGATATTCGCGCGCGACGTCGCCAACGCGCCCTTCCGCATCCCCTCGGGCAGGTTCTCCCAGAAGCGATGCACAATCTTGAAAATCTCCTCAGCCGATTCCTGGCTGTGCGCCACCTGCACCGTCAGCGTTCCCGGCTGCGTAATGGTCTGAATGAAAAACCGCGCTGCCACATATGTCGTCATTCCCATTTGCCGCGCCTTCAACACGATGTTCCGCTTGCGGAAATTCCGCGCAAATTCCTTCTGCGCCCGATTCGCCTTCAGCCGTACCAATCCCCGCGTCTTGCTCCGCACCTTCAACAACCCTTCAATCAGCAAGTCCTGCACCCTGCAATCCCCGCCGGATGCCAAATCCAGAACCGTCCCCAACCGCCGCAGTAGCAAAATATCTCCCATCACCCTGTGTCCTCTCCACCGGAAAAACTGAGATCCGAGAACCAGAAACTGAGAACTGACAACCAATCCTGCCCTTCAATGCGCCGTAGCATGTCCCGAAGTCTCAGGTACGAACGCCTCCGCCCCCATCTCCCACCGCGTCCCAAACAAGCTCTGATCGATTCCCATCAAGTCATACTTAAATTCACCGTCCAGCACTGCTCCGCTATCCACCGCCGGCGATCCCGGCGCCGGCCGCATGTCCACCACCCCCGAAGCCGTATCCGCATAGAAGGTCGTGCCAGAATTCTGCTGTGTCCCAAGCAAATAGTTCGCCAGTTGAGTATTCGTCATCAAAGTTGCCCCCGCCGATTTCAATGCGTCCAGCATCACCCCCACCTGGTGTGGAGTCAGTTCATTCCAGTGCCAGAAGATTCCATACGGAACTCCCCACACTCCCGCCTTGAACACCATCGCCCGGAAACGATTCGCGAACTGCTGATCGCTCAGATTCAGGAAGTAAGGCACCATTCCCTGAGACATGATGTTCTGCACATCGATCCCGGTCGCCAGAACCGTAGCCGCATTCGGCGAAGGCTGCATCACGTTCGACCCTCGCGATCCCGCATACCCCGCCGCCACCGCAATCGCTTCCGTCGACGCGTCCTCAAACGTCCCTGGGTACACATACACGCGATGCGCTGGCAGCCCCGTCAAATTTGCCGACATCCATGCCATCGACCATCCCAGCTCATCCGTCATCAACCGCGTCTTGTCCATGGTCAGCGTGTACGGCGCGCTCATGATGTCCTGCGAGCTCACATCCGCCAGGTCTTCGCTCTTCACCGCCCCCTTCATATTCGGATCGACTGTCACCGAAAACACACCCCGCTGATTCAACGTCGCCACCACCGCGCCCAGCGTGTCCAACCCGCTCGGCACGAGATCTGTCCCCGAAGAACTCAAATCAAAATCCACCTGCGCGCTCGGATCCCCCGGCGCCGCAATCGTCAAGTGCTTGCCCGCCACCGAAAGCGTCACGCTCGAAGCCGCCGTCCCCGTGTACCGGATCGTGAACGCGTTCGGGAAAGTAAAATACTGATGCGACACCGAGTGGCAATTCACGTCCCACCCCGCATTGATCCAGGACTGAAACGTCGGGATCAATTGCTGCGACAAGTCATATCCCGTCACCACCGCAATGCTCAACGGCACGCCCCTCGCCTGAAATATCGGCAACAAAGGCTGAATGTATTCATGCGGTCCGTCCAGCAGCCCGGGATCGTCAAACGTCAGCGTGATCCGCGCCGGATATCGCAAAAACCCACGCACATACGGCGCCGTATCCGCCGGCACGTTATTTCCCCCATCGATCGGCCCCGGCGTTCCCGTAACGTCGTTCGAAATTCCTGTAGCCAAACTATTCGCATAAAAATGACAATGTGAGTAAGTCACCTTCGTAGTGTTGTCCACCAGCCCGGAAGCCCGGTTCGCATATGCCCGGCAATTCGTCAGTTCATAAGCCGTCCCCGTCCCATCAAATCGATAGCCCAGATAGTTCCGGTGCGCATCCGTGTTGTAGATGTGAATGTCCGACGGCGTCCCGCTCGAATGCACAAAGAATCCAATCGGCACCGTGGCGTTCGGCACTTGGCTGTCCGCCGACATATTCGCCAGCCAAACATGATCGCTCGTCCCCTGCACCTCCACCCCGTACGAGTCATACCAATCCAGCTTGATGTGCTGAATCTCCACATAACTCACGCTAATAAGGTTGATCAGCGACTCCCCGCTCAAAATAATCGGACTCACCGATCCATAATGCACAACCGGATTTCCGCTCCCCGACCACACATACAAATTCTGCGTCCCCGGGTCGTAGTACCAATCGCGATCGTGCGCCAGCAGACTTTGCGCCGTCTGCGAATTCCCCCAAATCGTTCCGAACTGCACAAACTTCAATTGCGGAATCGCCTGCGTCGCCGTCAGCGTGATCTGCCAAACGTTCCCCGACGTATTCGTCCAGTCCGCGATCTTCGTCTGATACAACCCCGTGAACTCCGGCGGCCGCCCATCCCCGTACGCGTCGAACTTGATCAGATTCCCCGCCGTCCCACTCGAGAGTGGCGTCAGCCACTCATTCCAAACGCCATCGCGCTTGAAGAGAATCACGTCCCCGGGCAGGAACGTCGAAATCCCCACCTTCAGCAGCGTCCGCCACGGCGTAGCCGGCGAGAGCCCATCATTGCCGTTGCTCCCTGCCGGATCCACGTAGTACGTAGTCGCCTGCGCCAGGCCGCACAGCCACAACATCAAAATAGTCAGTCGTTTCACTGGCTCACCCTCAACTGTTCGCACGCCGGCTTCACCGTCAAGCACCAGGCCCGTGCATTTCAAATGCTTCTTGTCCGGCCCATGGCACTCGGCATGTTCGGTCAGTGTCACGGTTTCCATGCAAAGCCGCGGAATCACCAGTTCGGCCTGCCCATTGAACACAGCCGCCGTACCCAGCACGAATACCACCAGCCACGCCACCGCGAATCCATCCATCACCCGTTCACTCCTCACGACACACCTCGGCACACGAATATGGCTGTAAAAAGCCAATCCCGAAAACAGCTCAAATAAAAATGGAGTCTAAGAACTAAGAACGAAGAACTAAGAACTGAATATCCCCCACCTCACTGCACCGCCCAGGTAGGAATAGTAGTAGCCGTGTAAGCGTCCGCTGGAATCGTGATCGTCCCCGACAAAGCCCCCGCTGCTGACGCTTTCCTGTATGCCCCCAACAAAGGTCAATCCCACTCCCGTCGAGCTCCCGATGATCTGCGCGCACGATGTCGTGCAGTTGGTTGTGATCGCCAGATAATACTTGCCGCGCGTCAGAGTTGCCGAGCCTGTCCAGTTCAGTGTTTTCCACCCTGTGCTCGCCGCAAATGTTGTTCCGGCCGTCGCTCCGATGTGCGCCACCACCTGCCCGCTGCTATTCAGAATCCCAATGTCGTAGGTGTTGCCGGTGTTGTCCGCCGTTACCACGTTGTAGTTGACTTTCGTCGTCACCAACGCCGTCGATCCCGGATAAACCACTCCAAACAACTTCACCGTATTCGCGGTAGTCAGGAATGAAACCGTCCCCGTCGCCGAGGGCTGCGTAAACCACGGCGTGGAATCGCTCGGCACGAATCCCTGCGCCTGCACATAAGCCGTGGTCGCGATCTTTGTCGAGTTGTCCGAGGTCGACGGTGTCGGCGCCGTCGGCGTGCCCGCGAATCCCGGCGAGTTTATCGGTGCCGCAGCTCTGCACCTCCGCTCCTGCCACCAGCATCGCGTAAGTCCCACCGCCGCCATTGCTCGAGAGCACACGCCCCAGCACCTGTCCAGCCGTGGGATACGCCGCTCCCGCATCATGACAATCGCCCGCCGTCGTGCCGCTGATCTGCACATAGTCCCCCGCCGTACGTCGCTCCATCGAACACGCACGACGCCTGCCCACCCCGCGCAATCTGCGCGCTGCCCGTCGTGCCTGCATTGTCCACCACCACGCCGACCACTCCACTCGTATCCGAAGTCGCCGCAATCACCGCCGTCGATGGCGCCCCACTCACTTTCGCCAACTTGTTCAATGTGGTCCCGGTCGTGCCCTCATTCGGCACATCCGTCACCGCCGCGCCTCCGGTCAGATCCACGTACGTCCCCACATACAAGTGCTTGGGACGCAGCGTCGCCGACCCAATATCCTTCACATTGTCCGACCAGGGCTTAAAGTTGAATCCCGAGTCGATCACCCAGCGCATCGATCCTTGCAGCGTGAAGCCCAGCCCTCGCTGCACTCCCGTTCCCGCCGCGCCCGAATCCACCACAAAGAATCCGTCCGTAGTGTTGAAATGCAGCCCCACGCGTTCGTAGTTGCTCGCGTCGGTGTAAGTCCCGTACACACTCAGCGTCTGAGCCGTCGCTCCGTTTCTCTCCTCCAACGTATTCGCGTCGAAGTTGAACAGATTCGTCAATCCCAGCTGCACTGCTTGTCCGTTATTGCTGATCACCTTCGGACAATGGCAAGTAGTGTCGAACCAGAACAACCCAAAGTTCGCAATTCCGGTCGGCGGCGTAGTCTCCGCCAGTTGAACCAGATCCGCCGTTCCGCAATTCGCGTTTCCGTTCGCCTGGATCCCCGTCGCAAAACTGCCATTGCACTGCGTGGGCGTCGCTGCCAGCGCCGTCGCCGTGTTTGCGTTCTCGGAAACATTGCCGCTACTGTCCAGCTTCGCCACTTCCACCACCGACCCGCCGTTTTCCGACACCTGCAGCTTCCCACCCGCCCCAAACCCAATCGCCGATTTCCCCGCCGGCGCCGCGCTCAGGGTTCCAAAACCCGCCAGCACACTCCACGCTCCACTCCCCGCCCACACAAAGGAGTTCGCCTGCAACTGCCCGGCAACCGTTAGCGTGCCATCCATTTGAACATTCGTCTTGAATTCCTTCAGCACCGAGGTCAGCCGCTCCAACCAGTTCGTCCCATCCCCAACGTTCCCGATGTAATTCGACAACGACAGCGGCGCCCCGAAACTTATTCCGATCTGTGTCGGGTTCCCGGTCCCGCGGTCGTAGCCGATATAAGCATCACTAGCGTCATTGCTGGGCCGATGATTGGCTGTTGCCACTGTCTTCTGAAAGTTCGAATCCGAGAGCGTGATGATGTGCGACGGCCCCGAACCCAGAGTCGCCATATTTAGTCTCCCTTTTTGATTCAGCGACAACCCGCCATCCTGGTTTGGCTTGGTAAATAGAATCGTAGCCAGCGACGTCGGAACGTGCGACGGGAACGGCTGCGCCAGGCAACTCGTCCACGTTTCCGGCGATCCCTCGATACAAGCGGCCGAGATCACGGCCGGCCCGAGCGTTCCCAGCTCCGCCGTCACCAGTGCCCCATTGAATCTTGTGTCCTCTAGGTAAAGGATCGCCGCATTCCCCGCCGCATTCGAATCTCCACTCGACCCAAGTACCACTGGACCAGGCCACATGGTGAGCAGCGGAAAGTACGTCGGCGTCGCCACCGTGTAGCTGGTCAGCGCCGCCTGCGTGTCGGTAAATGTGCATACTCCGCTCGCGCATGCGGAACTCCGCGTCACCCCAGTAGCCACCGCATAGTTCCCCGTGCCATAGGGCCCCTGAATCGAGCCGGTAGCCGGATCAGTCACTCGCAATAAATCGAAACTGTCCGCCCCGGCAACATCCGGCGTGGTTACTGTGATGTTGCCCGACCCATTCGTCATCGCGGTTCCCACTTGCATCACATTCGATGGTCCAAGCGTTGCACTCCTCGCCACTACGTAGTACCTATACGGCGTTGTCCCCGTGTTGGCGTACAGTGGAAAGAATCCGCTCGGGGCCACGTTTCCCTTGAACGTCACCTTGCCGCCCTCCGCGATTACCCCTGCCGCACCGATCGCTCCCAATGGATTGGCGCAACCACCTATTTCTTCGTAGACATTGTCGAGAACCGTGCCCGAAAAACCTCCCCGCGCCAGCCCGGTACGCACCGCATACTGATTCGCTCCCTGAATCACGCTGTCAGAAATTCGCAACGAGTTTCCCGACTGCCAGTCCACTCCATTGCCCGTGCATTGCATCCCAATGTTCAAATGTTTCAGCCAGCCCACCGCCGCATTGCTGCTGAACGGTCCCGGAGCATAAATCACCGGATTGCAGGCCGTCGCATTGCACAAGACTCCGCTGCTGCCCGTCGTCTGGCCCAGACTCGTATCCAGACCATCCAATAGAAACGCTTGATCGTCGTCCACCTGCACATAGCTACTGAACGTGGCCCCCGTCGGCGCGATTCGAGTAGAGACGTTGTAGATTCTCGTCTTCTGGGCATTCACCTCGATAAACGGGATGCTGCCCGCCCACCACCATCGGCCGCCCCCGCGGGCTGACTAGGGTGATATCAAAGTAATCGATCCCCGCTCCCCCACCCCCCACGAAAATGCATGTGTCGTTCATCCAGCAATTCACGATCGAGCCCGAAAAATCGATCGTCACATCCGACGACCGTATCGCAACCGGCGCATACAGGTTCAACTCCCCGGGCGGCACTACCACCGAACCCGCCTGCGGGATGTCCGTCGGATTCGCCGGAACGATTCGAGCCCCAATAATCGATTCCTGCAACCCGCTCGACGCGCTCCCCACCGTATATCCCGACGCATGGGAGTTCACCGTCGTGAACTGCAGCGTGCCCGCGGCTCCATTCCCCGCACACGTCCCGCCCGTCACCAGCACCGCCTCCGCCGTGCCTGTTCCTGAGATGTACACGTAATACGACGGCTCTGATCCCTTCACTCCCAACGGGCAGGCGGCCAGGCTCACCGTCTTCACTCCTGCCGTCGTCAGATCAGCCGCGGCAGTCTGCGACCAGTTGAAGTCAACCGAATATTTCACTGCCTGCATCCCTGCCGTGACTCCGCCGCCCGCTCGCGGCTGATATTTCCCCAGCGATGCCACATAGGTAATGACCTGGTTGTCGCTCGGCGCCGCTGTATCCACCGGCACGCTCTGAATCTGAATTGCGTTGCTGCTCGATCCGCATGGTCCCCACGTGCCATTTCCCACCAGACACGTAGCCGAACTCGCCGTGCCTGTGCCCAATTCAGTCGCGGGCACCAGCCCGGCGATCACATCCGCCTTCGCCGCCAGCCCCGTATCCACATAGTGCCGCGATGCCGCTTGATTCGGCGCCGTCGGATCTCCCGCCAGCGTCAGCGCGCCGGTCATCGTATCGCCCGCCTTACTTACAAACGTTCCGCCACCCGAAGTCGATACTGCCGCATCCACGTACGCTTTGTTCACTGCATCCGTCGCTTGCGTCGGCGTCGGCACGCTCGGCGCCACCGCGAATTGCTTTGCCCCCGAAACCGTCTCGCTCCCCGACAGATGGACCACCGCCGTGTCGTTCGCCTTACTCGCCACCACCGAGTTGACGTACTGCTGGGAGGCGATCTGCGTCGCCGAACCCGCTCCCCCCAGTACCGTTCTTACCGCCGCGATTGTCGTCGGAGAACTAGTCGGCACCAACCAATATTCGGTCTTCACCGTCCCATCGTTCAGTTGGTAGACCACGACGTAAACCGTTCCCGCCGGCGTCGCTCCCGCGTTCGGCACCAGCGCAACCGACAGCGTGCCCCCGCTCCCCAGGGTGACGCTCGTCGTCCCTGCCGCTACTGCCTGGCCGCTCCCGGTGCTGAATGCCGGCCACGAAATCAGCAAGGTTCCCGCCGCCGGCGTCCCGTCCGCCCGATACACGACATCGCTCACGGTGGTAGTCGTCGGACCTTGCGCCTGCGCACCTGCCAGCGTTAGTCCCAGGGTCAGCAGCAAATAAAAAAGCCGCCCCAGTGGGCGGCGCGCCGTTAACATAAATCCTCCCTAATGAATCCATCAACTAAGAACCGAGAACTGCCAACTGAAAACTAACAAATCCACCAATCAGCCCAGCCTCGACTCCTTAAGGAGCAACTGGCCTCACGCGGCTGATCGCCTTTCCTCCCCGAATCCACCGCTCCAGAAAACGCTCCACACTGTGTAGATACACCTCGGTAAACTCCACCGTGGACCGCCTGGTCTGGATCACTTCCTTAGCTTCTTCGAGTTTCCAACTCAGCGAGCAAAGTACTGCCAGCGCCATCATCGGAGCTCTGTGTATTCCCGCGGCACAGTGGATCAGCAGCTTGCTGCCGTCTTCGTCCAGGGCCTCTCGCGCAAAATCCGCTCCCCGCTGGAAGATTTCCGGCGGCTTGGCCTTGAAATCGTCGTCGATCGGGATCCACAGCACTCGGATGTCATGCGGCCGCGCTAACTCGGTATCGTCGAATTCCTTCTGCATGTCGATGATGTGCGTCACGCCCGCCCGCGCCACCGCCGTCATGTTCGACTCTACCCAGATTCCGCCGCCGACCGCAATCCGGCCGGTCACCCATGTCAAGTCCATCCCCAAAGTCCCTCGCCACTCATCTAAGGAAACTCCCCATTAAGGGTCTGTGTTCCCCTGTGCTTCCCTGTGTCCTCTGTGATTTGCAGTTTCATTCTACGGCATCGTCGCCCGCCGCCGCCGCACTCGGCTTGCAGTCTTTGGTAACGCCCGCTTCCATCGCGGAATCTTCCGGAACACCGATCCGGCGCAACAAGGTTCGCGCCAGCGAATCCTCGCCGGCTGCCGACTCCTGCTCCGTAGCTGGGTAAAGCCCCACCATCTCGAACAGATATTTCATCGCGCCGTAATGCCCTTTGCCCGCCTCAGTGATCGTGGTCTCCACCAGCTTCACCGCCCGATTTCCGACCAGGTTATTGATCCGCCGCCGGACCGCATCCATATCCACCGGTTTGCTCCCCGCTCGCACCCCGGCAGAACTCGCTTTCGAACTTCGCCGCCCGCTTTTTGCCTTGTTTTTCGTCATGTCACCGCCCGGCTCCAGCCAGAAATCACCCCAAATAGCGAGAGCGCGCCGTTTCGGGCGCGCTCTTGCCGTTCTTGATCTTATAAATTCATTATAGCACATTTCATAGGGAAAATGGGCCACGACTCCCAACTTTTTATTTCCCCTGTTCAGAATCACTTAGCGAAATTTCGTTCATTTTGCCCTCTTGACAAGATTTTTCCGCCGTCCAGGTTTGCCCGAGCAGCGGAGTCAAAAGACCTCCTCGCAGAAACATTTCGCTCAGCCGATCCAGCGTCTCCGGAAAACGGCGCCCTATCGTGCGCCGTCCACAGCCCAGCAACCGCGACGCCTCATCCTGCGTGTACTCCTGCATCACCATTTTCGCCACCAGTTGCTTCTCGAACTCGTCCAACTTGTCCAAGGCCCGCTCCACATCGTGGACGAAGATCACCGCATCCTCAAACGTCGAAACCCGATAGGACGTGATCCGCGTCCGAAAAAACTCCCGTCCCAGCAACGACGGCAGCCGTCCCACCTCAATCGAGTACCGAAGATAACGCTTCAGCATTCCCACCGTCCGCCTTCGATACATCCACAACTCCGGATCGAAGTCTTCAACCTCCGCTACGTCTTCTTCGAGTTCTTCTCTATCGTCCTCCTCCAGAGGACAGAGTTCTTCGGCCTCTTCCCCCAGCGGCAGCAGCTCCGCTGCTCCCGGCAAAGGCGCTTCGCAAGCCTGCAATTGGATCGCAATGCCGCTCATGCATTACCGCCTTCCCGGCAAAACATCGCCAGCAGTTGGCCGTGGATGTCGATGTCGCTATTCGGGTTCCGCGGCAAACGCGCACGCCGTTTCGACTTACGCAGGCTGGGGAACTCCGGCATCTCCCCGACGCAGGCAACGCAATATGCCTCTGCGGTCCCCTGCTCCCGCAACCACAACCCTCCGCACCGTTCGCAATACTTCAATTCCAGATGTGTGATCTGCAACTCATCTCCTCGCATAATGGCCTCCACAGTAGGTGTCTTCGGAGAACTGAGAACGAGAACCGAAAACTGAAAACTGACGGCTGGAAATAAAAAAGCCCTGTGCCGCTGATGCGGCAACAGGGCTCGTTTCTCTTACGATGACCTGGTTGAGTTATTGAGTTATAAGTGCTTTTCCCGACCCGGCATTCCTCCACCGAGCCGATATAAAACTTAAATCGCCGCCGGCTCTTGCTGGCGGAAGTACCCCTCCTCATACCCCGACTTCAGTACTCGGCCATTCTGCACCACCACACTGACTCGGCCCGTAAAGTGAAGCGACTTCAGCAGCCGCTCCACCGCCGGGGAAAGCACCTCGGCGGAGCGCACCTTGCGGCGAAACTCCACAAAACTGGTCTCCTCGTTTTCGGATTGTGAGTGACTCAACATTAGGCTTTCTCATCCTAAAGAAAATTGAAATGTCCCGATAAATTCACTCTAGGGTGGTCGCTTTGCTAAGGTCAAGAAATCTATTTCCTTGCGGATGTTGCGCTTGTCTCGACTATCGCGAAATGCCTTTCACTTGCCGTCCCATGCGCTGTGGAAATCCCCCACCGAAACTGTCTCTTCATGGCACGAACGTGCTACCGTGTGCCCGCGCGAGAGAACTGAAAACGAAGAACGAACAACTAAGAACCGGAACTAAGAATTCCTCCCATGTGGAATAAACCTACTGACAAACAATCAGTGGCGGCGATGGGATGTCGCCACGACTTTCACAATAAGCCCGGCAGCCTGGAACGTTCTCGTCATTCGCCAGACCGCAGCGGCAAACAATCCCCCGCCACTCTCTCCCATCTCGTCCCGCATTTCGTTAACATGACTAAACACCGAGGAGCCGTTGATGGATAGCAAGCCGCCAGTCATCGAAGCCATCGAAGCCGGAGACTTGGAGCGACTGCGCGCCCTCCTGGCCGAGGACAAGTCGCTGGCTCGCATGCGGGACGCGAAGGGCGTTTCCCCCGTCATGCACGCTCTCTACCGTCATCGCGAGGACATGCTCGACCTTTTGCTGCCGGCCGCGCCGGGGCTGGACATCTTCGAAGCTACCAGTCTCGGACACGTCAAGCGCGTCGCCGAACTGCTGCGCGTCGACCCCGGCCTCGCCACCAATTGGTCCGGCGACGGCTTCACCGCGCTGCACTTCGCCTGCTTCTTCAGCCGGGAAGAAATCGCGCTCCTGCTGCTACAGCATGGTGCCAGCGTAACCGCCGCCGCCCGCAATCCCATGAAAGTGACTCCGTTGCACAGCGCCGCCGCCGCTCAGGATCTTTCCCTGGTGCGCGCCTTGCTCGAGCACGGCGCACTCCCCAACGCCCGCCAGCAGCAGGGCTTCACCGCACTCCACGCCGCCGCCCAGCAAGGCAATCAGGCCCTGGCCGAACTGCTGCTCCAATACGGCGCCGACCGCAGTCTGACCAACGACGATGGCATCACTCCGGCTGCTCTCGCCGCTAAGAACGGCCACGCCGAAATCGCCGCTCTGCTGGCGTAACCGAGAATTTGGCCGTAGGGACGCAGATGGCTAGGTCCCAACGACAATATTGCCTCACCGCCTGAAGGCTTAAAGCCTTCCCATTCCAGTAGTGTGAATGTGTCCGCGAGAACTGCGGGCGGGAGCCCGCCGTAAATATCCTCTCCATTCGAGCTGTTGGTCATGATCGGCCTGCAAATTTTGAGGTTTATGACCCGACGTTTCCGCCCGCGATGTAGCATGCCAGCACTTCACTTCCTCACGCCCGGCAGACCGGTAAAGGAATGCGACCTGCCGGGCGGCAAGAATTCAGGCTGCCTTGCGAGCTTGTTGGACCGACCTCAGAAATTTCAGCAGGTCGGTGTTGACTTCATTCTGGTGGGTGGCGGTGAGGCCATGCGGCCGGCCCGGATAATAAAGTTCCTTCGCTCCCTTAATCAGCCTGGCCGATTTCTTCGCCGAATCCTTGATCGGCACGACCTGGTCGTCCTCACCGTGCATGACCAGCGTGGGCACATCGAACTTCTTGAGATCCTCGGTGAAGTCGGTCTCGGAAAATGCCTTAATGCTGTCGTAGGTGTTCTCGAGACCGCCCTGCATGCTCCACAGCCAGAACTGGTCCAACATTCCCTGCGAGACTTTCGCACCCGGCCGATTGGCGCCGTAGAACATTACGGCAAAGTCTTTGTAGAACTGTGAACGATCTTTGGCAAGACCGCTTCGCAATCCATCAAACACTTCGATCGGAATCCCTTCCGGGTTGGAAGCGGACTTTACCAGGATCGGGGGCACAGCGGCGATTAGGACGGCCGCGGCAACCCGCTTTGTGCCGTGACGTCCGATGTAACGTGCCACTTCGCCTCCGCCCGTGGAGTGACCCACCAGAGTGACGTCCTTGAGATCAAGCTCCTCAATGACCGCTGCCAGATCGTCGGCGTACCCATTCATGTCGTTCCCCGACCAGGCTTGGCTGGACCGGCCATGGCCGCGCCGGTCGTGGGCGACCACGCGAAAGCCATTCTGGGCGAGGAAAAGCATCTGTCCGTCCCATGCATCGGAACTCAGCGGCCATCCGTGCGAAAACGTGACGACCGGGCCCTTGCCCCAGTCTTTGTAGTAGATCGTAGTGCCGTCTTTTAC
Source organism: uncultured Acidobacteriaceae bacterium (assembly GCA_963735545.1). Taxonomy (GTDB): domain Bacteria; phylum Acidobacteriota; class Terriglobia; order Terriglobales; family Acidobacteriaceae; genus PALSA-270. Next base: position 491,220 of record CAVTLU010000007.1, on the reverse strand, counting down.
CGTAATCGTGCTCATATGAATTTTCTCCTTAAGAAGTTTGTGCGAGCAGAACCCACTCGCGTGTTCTAGTTGGCGGGCACCAGTATCGGAGCGCCTTTGTCCTTCACGAAGAACACGAGAAATTTCGCCGGTTTGGTTTGGCTTGCGTTCCTCCCAATGACGTGGACATCATCCGGGCCTTCGTAGAAGGTCTGGCCAGGTGTGAGCGTCACTTCCTTTCCGCCTCTCACCTGCATCACGATCGAGCCTTCCAGCACATAAATAAACCCATATGCATTGTGGCGATGGATTGGGTCCGAACTGCCCGGCGGATATTCCACCGTGACCATCATGCCCTCTTTGCCAGGAAGGCTTGTCAGGTCTTTCGACAGGAGCTGCGTTACCTTAGCCTGCTGAGCCAGCAGCGTGCCGGATGTAAGAAATGCCAGCGCCAAAATTATTCTCGTGAACGTCATAAATTTAACCTTTCGCCTAATCGACGCCGTTTTACTGCGCCGTGTGTGTTGGTCGGTACTTCGCAGTCACGCGTAGTGCCGCACGAGTTCCTGTTCGGCCCGCAGCCAGCCTTCGATGTGGTGTCGTCCTGCCGGCTACCTGACTCGTACAAACAGCGGTGGCGATATCAGCTAGCTTTTCGTCGACTCTCTTTCTCCTTGGTCACCACTGCGACGCCTGTGGACTGAGGCTGCGCATTCGGAATTTGCGCTGCGGGCTGAGTCAGCCAGGTTTCGAAACGGGTCTCGCCGAGCCGGGCGTTATTGCCCGGAACCAAGGTTCTCTCGCTGAGTTTCGCTCCAGAGTAACGCGCGTTTGGATCCGCGATGACTTCGCGGGGATCTTTGAGCGAGGCCAAGCGCCGCCGGACTAGTTCATCCACGCGAAACTGTTCCGGGCCTCCAATTTCGACGATGCCGTTTACCGGCTGACCTATCGCAACCCTGCCTACGCCCCTCGCGACATCCTCGGCGGCCATCGGCTGGAAAAGCACAGGCGGCAGATGCACCTCGTCGCCGACCATGGAAATGTCGGCAAGGCCCTTGAGGAACTCGAAGAACTGCGTCGCATGCACGATGGAGTAGGGGATTGAAGATTCTCGAATCAGTTTCTCCTGAGCGATTTTGGCGCGGAAGTAACCGCTTTCGGACAGCCGGTCGGTTCCCACAACCGACAACGCAACGTGATGTCCAACCCCTGCGGCGGTTTCATACGTGAGCAGGTTACGAGTTGACGTTTCGAAGAACTTCAGCACTGCTGCGTCATCCCAGGAGGGAGAGTTCGATACGTCAACGACTACGGAGGCACCCTTCAGCGCTTCGGCCAGTCCTTCGCCGGTGAGAGTGTTGACCCCTGTGTCGGGTGCTGCCGCTACCGCTTCATGCCCCTGTTCACGAAGCTTGTTGACAAGCTTTGATCCGATGAGTCCAGTACCGCCGATTACTACGATTTTCATGATTGTCTCCTCCATTCCTGACCAAGGCATTTCAGAGCCCTCTGGTCTCTTATAGTCGTTAAGATAGAGCTGCCTGCCGGTTGTGAGGTGATGTATGGTTCGGGCACGCCCCGAATCGGTGGCCTGAAGAAGTCGTTTCTCAGCCTGCGCAAAACCGCGCTCGATTGATCGCGGCCATTTGCCACACTATGTCTTTGGTATTCGGCGAAGTTAGACCAAGCGCCTTCGGAGAATCAATACCGTAAATATTGTATTTACCGGGGTTTCAGACCACGGAATCCACAGAATCGAGGTGGCTCTGTGAGAGATTCCACTCATCGAGTATTCATTCACCGGACGCTGCGTCGGGAACTCCCCTTTGAACCACCAGGCGGGTAGGGATTCATGCCTCGAATTACGGCCACCGGAAAACTGAAAATCCCCCATCACTGCCGCTGGCCAGCACCGTCTCCCTGCGGGTAGAATCCCTAGTTCCCTCTGTTATCTAGCGATCTAATCTAGCGATCTAGGAGAGGCGGAGCCACCTTGATCCCACGCTACACCCGCCCGGAAATGGGCCGCATCTGGAGCGACGAAAACCGCTTCCGCACCTGGCTCGAAGTCGAAGTCGCCGCCACCGAAACGCTGGCCGACGCCGGTCTCGTTCCCAAGGACGCCGCCCAGGCCATTCGCCTCACCGCCGACTTCGACATTGCCCGCATTCATGAGATCGAAGCCGAGGTTCGCCACGACGTCATCGCCTTCACCACCGCGGTGGCGGAAATCGTCGGCCCGCACGCCCGCTGGTTTCACTACGGCCTCACCTCCAACGATGTCGTCGATACCGCTCAGGCTTTGCTTATCGGCCAGGCCTCCGCCGTCATCGCGGCCGAACTGCAGCGCCTCTCCGAAGTTCTCAAGCGCCGCGCCTGGGAGTTCAAAGACACGCCCATGGTCGGCCGCACGCACGGCATCCACGCCGAGCCCATCACTTTTGGATTCAAGCTGGCCAATTGGTACTCCGAGGTCCAGCGCGATATCGCGCGCTTTCAAAGTGCGGCCGAAGACCTGCGAGTCGGCAAGTTTTCCGGGGCGGTAGGTACCTTCGCTCACCTCACGCCTGAACTCGAAGAACAAATCTGTGCCCGGCTCGGGCTGAAAGCCGCCGCCATCTCTTCGCAAGTAATCCAGCGCGACCGCCACGCTTATTACCTGGCGACACTCGCCGTAATCGCCTGCACTCTGGACAAGATCGCTACCGAGGTTCGCCATCTGCAGCGCACCGAAGTTCGCGAGGCCGAGGAGTTCTTCAGCGAAAAGCAAAAGGGCTCGTCCGCCATGCCGCACAAACGCAACCCGGTGACCAGCGAGCAGATCAGCGGCCTGGCGCGCGTCGTCCGCTCGAACGCGCAGGCCGGTTTTGAAAATGTCGCTCTCTGGCATGAGCGCGATATTTCCCACTCCTCCGTCGAGCGCATCATCATTCCCGACTCGACCACCCTCGTCGACTATCTTCTGCAGAAGACAAGCAACCTTATCGACACGATGTTCGTCTATCCCGAGCGCATGCAGGCGAACCTCGACAGCACGCGCGGCCTGGTTTTCAGCGGCCAGCTCCTGCTCGATCTGGTGGAGAACGGCGTCTCCCGCGAAGACGCTTACCGCCTGGTGCAAAGCCACGCCATGCGCGCCTGGAAGGAAGGACTGAATTTCCGCGAGTTGGTGCTGAAGGATAAGACCATCACGCGCCGTGTTCCCCGCGTGCAGATCGAGCGGGCATTCGATTTGAATCGCCAGTTGAGCAATATCGATAAGATCTTCGCGCGGGTGTTCGAAGCTCGTGCGGCCGAGCCGGCGAAAAAGCCGCCGGCCAAGAAGCGCCGCACGTAGCACCGCAGTCTCGGCAGCGCGCGGCAGGGGTCTCCGACGTCGTGGCGAGGGCGAGACGCCCTCGCGACAGCCGGCAAGTTGCCGGCGCTACAATTGGCTATGCTATTTCGTCTGCAAGTTGCATCTGCGCTTCTGTCCAGTGTTTGCTTCTTCACCTTAGCAGCGACGGCCCAAACTCCAGCCACGCCGGCGCGGTCCCCCGTGCCGGCACAGGCTATGGCCGCAGCCACACTACCGCCCCAGCAGCAGGCCTGGGGCCTTCTGCGCTCTGGCACGCGCTCCCAGAAGACTGAAGAACGCGCTACCGCGGTGCGCGTGCTGTCGCTGTTGCGGGGCCAACGTGAGGCCGTCACCATCGCCAGCAAGGCCTTAGGTGACGGCAAGCCAGAGGTGCGCACCGCCGCCGCGATGGCGTTGGGTGAGTTGCGAGCCCGCTCCACCATTCCTAAGCTCAAGCAAGCTTTATCGGACAAGGAAATTCCCGTCGTGCTGGCGGCCGCGCACTCTCTCTTGCAGATGAAGGATCCCAGCGCCTACGAGGTTTACTACGCCATCCTTACCGGCAAAAGGAAGAGCAATCAGGGCCTGGTGGCCGGTCAACTCGACCAACTCAAGGACACCAAGAAAATGGCGATGCTCGGTTTCGAGGAGGGTATCGGCTTCATTCCCTTCGCCAGCATTGGATATAGCGCCATCAGAACCATCATGAAGGACGACAGTTCACCGGTCCGTGCCGCCGCCGCACGGGTGCTGGCCAGCGATCCCGATTCCGCCACCGCCGACGGCCTGGCCGAAGTAGCGACCGACGACAAGAGCGATCTGGTCCGCACCGCATCACTCGAAGCTCTGGCCCGCCACGACGATCCGGCTTACATCGACCAGATTGCCCCCGCCATGTCCGACCACAAAGACTCAGTGAAATACACCGCGGCCGCGGCGGTAGCGCGCCTGAGCGCCATCGCGGCCCGCCGGGAGAAAACGAAGAAGTAGCCCGTACGCGCCTCTACGCCGCGTCCTTCTTCCCCATCGCTGCGTCCACCGACGCCGCGCCGCCGCCGGTCAGGGCCAGGCAAATACTGGCAGCCCACATGGAAAACGCGAACTCGAAGCCCGTGGGCAGAAAGAATCCATTCTTCAGATGGACCTTCAACACCGCAACCGTCATATCGATCGCCAGCAGAACCGCCGCCACCCGGGTGAAGGCGCCCAGCACTAATGCTGCGCCGCCCAGAAACTCGACCAGTGACACCACAATCGCAGAAAGATGAGGCAATGGAATTCCGGCATGCGCGAGAAACCCGGTCGTTCCGGGAATTCCAAAGACGAAAAGCTTTTGCCAGCCATGCATCAGAAATACGATGCCTACGGATACCCGCAGCACCGTCAACCCCCAGGACTTGCTCATAAGTGTCTTCCTTTCGAAATTCCGCCGCTCCATTTATTCGGACGACTCCCGCGCCACATCCAACAAAGTGATCATTGCCCGCAGCCGCCGCTTTCCCATGTGGCCCAATAGATCTCTCTGGAACTCGTCCACCGGACGGTCCAGTGAGCGCAACAAATCCAGACCGATCGCCGTAATTCGGGCCATCGTGACTCGCCGGTCTTTTTCATCCCGGCTGCGCTTCACCAATCCGCGGTCTTCCAGACGGTTCATCAGGCGCGTGATGTCGGGATCGCGGTTGATCATGCGCTCGCCGATCTCGCTGCACGCCAGTCCCTTCTTCCCCGCACCCCGCAGAATGCGCAACGCGTTGTATTGCGTCGGCGAGAGGCCGTAGGGCTTCAACATGGCGGCTACGCGGGCCTGCAGCTTTTCGGCGCTGCGCAGCAACGACAAAAACGCTTCCGCCTCCAGGCTGCGGAAGGGCTTGCGCTGCTTGATCTCTGTCCGGATGTCTTGGCTCACGAACCCCAATTATAGTCGTTATAACAACCATTGTCGAATCGCCATTTCCGGGCGCAACTTAATTACGGTTGTGGGGTTCACACCTATGACGAAAGCTGTGGAGTGTCGCGCGATCGAGCGGCGGGCGTTCTTGCCCGTCCCGCATGGGCCTCGCCGTGAACGGTGGGGCAACCCTCGTTCCTACAACCCACAGATGGGGCCTGAACGCCTGGGGAATCTGCACACAGGCCGGTTGGCAGTTATGCATCCCGGCAGGAAAGTCAGGCATCCAATAATTAACTAACCGGTTAAATAAACGCCGGAGAAGAGGAGCAGACTTCCATGAAACGATTTTTCAGAACCGTGGCGCCCGTGCTTCTGGCCGGCGCCCTCAGTGCCGGCCTGGCGGCTCAGACCAACAGCGCCAGCCGCTATGACCAGGACATCCAGAGCAAGGTGACGCAGCAATTGGCGCAGAAAGACGCGTTCCACAACGTGCGCGCCACGGTGGAGGACGGCATTGTCACTCTGACCGGCAACGTCGATCTTTATCAGCAGAAGCTGGATGCGGCCAAAAAGGCCCACAAACAGGCCAACGTGCAGGGCGTACGCAACTTGATCGCAGTGCAGGGCAAAAACGTTCCCGACGCCGAGTTGGACGCTCAGCTCAATCGCAAGCTCTACTATGACCGTCTGGGCTATGACAACGTGTTTAACTTCGTCAGCGCCTCGGTGAAGGATGGCGCAGTCACGTTGAACGGAGAAACCAGGACTCCCTACGATAAGGAGTCGGCCGTTTCGCTGGTCAACAACATGCCTGGCGTAAAGGACGTGGTAGATAACGTCAAGGTCGCTCCACCGTCGAACTTTGACGATCAAATTCGACTGCGCGCCACGCGGGCTATCTATCGAGATCCGGTACTAAGCCGCTATGGTATCGACCCCGCGCGGCCTATCCGCATCGTGGTCAACAACGGCCATCTGAGCCTGTACGGAGTGGTGGCTAACAAGACGGACAAGGCAGTAGCGGGAATCCGGGCGAGCCAGGTGTTTGGCGTGTTCAGCGTCCAGAACAATCTGGAAGTCGCGAAACACTCGTAAGAGTCTGAACTGGATCGGAGGAAGGCACGGCTACGGCCGTGCCTTTTCTTGTGGGCGCTTCCTTTGTATATGGTCGCTGGCCATCCGTCAGTGGACATTCCTCCCGGAACGTTAAACAATATCCTCAAGCAGGCAGGACTGAAATGAAGTACCTAGTGATCCACGAAAAATCACCAACGGGATGGGGCGCCTACGCTCCCGATCTTCCGGGCCTAGATGTCGCGGGCGCCACGCTCGATGAAGTCAAAGAGCTAATCCGCGAGGCCATGGAATTTCATCTCGAGGGCATGCGCCAGCACGGAGAGGCAATCCCGGCCGCCAGCGCCATCACCGAATACATCTCCGTCTAGCGCCCGACTCACAGCCGGTTAATCAGCGCCGCCACGTACCCTGCCCCAAATCCATTATCGATATTCACCACGCTGACATTCGACGCGCACGAATTCATCATGCCCAGCAACGCGGCCAATCCCTGGAATGACGCGCCATAGCCAATGCTGGTTGGCACGGCGATGACCGGAACTCCTACCAACCCGCCCACCACGCTCGGCAGTGCGCCTTCCATCCCCGCGCATACGATCACCACTCGCGCCCGCGCCAGGGTGTCGCGATTGGCCAGCAGCCGATGGATTCCCGCCACGCCGACGTCATACAGATGCTCGACGTCATTGCCCATGACTTCCGCCGTCGTCACCGCCTCTTCCGCGACCGGAATGTCACTGGTTCCGGCGGAGACCACGGCGATCCTTCCCTTGCCGTACTTTTTCTTATCGCGCAACAGCACAATGGCACGCGCCAATGCGCGATACTCCGCCTTAGGCACGCGCTTCTTTACCGCGGCGAACTGCTCTTCGGTGGCCCGCGTAGCCAGCACATTGCCGCCATGCTTGGCCAGACGCAAGAAGATCTGCGCTACCTGTGCCGGAGTTTTGCCTTGTCCGAGGATCACTTCCGGCATACCCGCCCGCAGCGCGCGATGATGATCCACCTTGGCAAATCCCAAGTCTTCAAAGGGAAGATGCCGCAACCGCGAGACCGCCTCATCGGGCGAAAGCTCGCCCCGGCGGACTTCTTCGAACAGTTTGCGAATGGATTCGGCGTTCACGGAGATCGCATACAGCTTATATGAACGCAACTAAGAACTGAGAACGTAAAGCTAACCACTGGGTTTTCTATTGTCGGGACAAAGCAAAATTGTAAGGATAAGCATAGAGACAAAACTCAGGCTTTCACAGCCCGCTGCTCAACCTGGCCCAACCGCGCGCTGCGAGGCCTTTTCTTTCGCGGCAAACGTCCCGTGACCAGCTCACAGCAGAGTTCGCGGGCCCGGCCGGGCTCCTCCAGGCGGGCGAGAAACAGATGCCGCAATCGGGTCCGGCTCACGCGTCCTTCGAGATACTTGTCATAGAGATCGCTGCCGATGGCGTAACCGAGCTGCTGCGCCTTCGCCTCGAGCATGCTCTCCTCCTGCTCCACGGCAGTCTCCATCATTTTGTCGCAGGTCGCCGAGGATAACTCAGTCTCCGGGCGCACCGACTGCCGCGCTGGATACAACACTCTCGATCCCCAATACCCTAAAGCTCGTTCCAGCACGTGTGCATAAAACCGGTCCGGCGCTGGGACGTCATGATTGGCAGGCAATCCCCGGCAGGCCCGATGCAGAAACAGAGCCGCCTCTTCTGCCGCGAACATCATCTGGAACTCGCGCACATAAAATGCGTTGAGCTGGGGAAGATACACGCTGCCGCGCTCATCCACATGCCGCAGGAACGCTTCCTGCTTTGGCTCCGGAATACCTTCGCGCGCCAGCAGACGCCGCAATCGTCCCTCGGACGCGCCGCTGCAGACTTCCGGCAGCAAGTCCACCAGAAACTTGGGCTGCGTTCCATTGTGCGAGGAATAGCGGTTGATATTCAGAAAACGTAAAAGGCTGTCGATCAAGTTGTAAATCGTGGGCGCAAGGTCGGGGCCTTCTTCTTCACTGCGGCCCCAGCGGCTGAGATGCAAGCGGTAGCTTTCGTACTTCTCCAACGGCGTGGAATTGAAAACGCAAATCACATCTTCTGCAACCCGCACCGCCTCCACGGTTTCATGCTGTTCGCCGGCGGCGCGCCAGTAGAGCTGATCGACATTCTGCAACACGGTGAGGGTTCGCTCCTGCGGCAGTTGCTCGCGCATCAGCTTGGGAAGATGTCCGGGCGCCAGATGCGACTCCCCAAACAGCACCATGATCGCCGCGTTCGGATGCCGTTGCCGGATCTCTCCGATCTTATGGACGGCGTGCCGGTCCCGGGCGCCGATCTTGCGCAAATCCTCGCGCGGCATGCAATCCAGGCCGTAAATTCCCTCGGCATGCTCGCGAGCGGTGATCAGCAATTCGAGGAAAGGCGTCCAATCGTAGCCCCAATCGAGATCGAAGCGAATACGCTGGCGCAATTCTTCTTCGCCGATCTCTCTGCGCCACCACTCCTCGAGAATGCGTTGATCACGGGAAAAGATCGTTTCCACGCCGAGCACTACAGGCCGGCCCCCGATGTGAGCGCGCTGTTCCAACAGGCTCGCGGCATAGCGCTGCGCCGCCGGAAGGGCATGATAGTCGCCAACCAGCACCACGTCCGCGGAACCGACCAGGGCCTTCAGTTCGTCGCCATCGAGAACGGAATCGTAGGAAGAAAATGCCCGGCTGAAATCTTTCAGATACTTTCGACAGCCGCTGGAGTCGGTGTTGCGGATCTCGCGCTCGACCCCGGCCAGCGCGTGCAACTGCGCTTCACTCCGCCGGGACCGTAAGCTGGTAGAGGCCATGTTTTCGATTGTTAGTACTTCATCTCCACGGATTCATGCGGATCGTCGCGGATTTTCTTCCTTCCAAAATCCGCGTCCATCCGCGTTTATCCGTGGCGAAGAAGTTGACTTCGCGGACGAATTTGACTTCCCGCTACGCTCTGCCCCAGACTTCCAATCCGGAGCCTACTTGCCCAACCATCCGCCCCAGAATCTGACGGTCGCCACCACGGGAGCCAGCGGTGCTCTATTTCTTCGCCACCTGCTGCTCGCCGTCGAACGCGATGAACGCGTCCGAACCGTGAACTTCATCGCCTCCGACAGCGCTTTGCGCGTGCTGGCCGAAGAACTCGGCTTGCGTGGCCGAAGCAATCTCATCGGCCAGGTTCTCGGCCGCAAGCCCTCCCGCAAGATTCAACTGCAGTCAAACGCCGACATCGGCGCCAACATCGCCAGCGGCTCTTATCCCGCCGATGCGATGGTGGTCATCCCTTGCAGCGTGGGCACGCTGGCCCGTATTGCCAACGGCATCGCCTCGCACCTGATCGAGCGCGCCGCTGACGTCTGCCTCAAGGAAAAGCGCCCCCTGGTGCTCTGTGTGCGCGAAACCCCGCTGAACAAGATCCACATCCGCAACATGTACCGGGTCGCCGACGCCGGGGCGACTGTCTTCCCACTGATTCCTGCGCTCTACAACCGGCCAACCAGCCTGGATGCCATGGCGCAGCAGTTCGCCTACCGGGTGCTGGCCCATATCGGCCTGCCTCAACCCGATGCCTACCGCTGGAAAGGCTGAGCCGCGGACAACGCCTTTCGACACAGACTCTTAGGGAGAGATCGGCTAATTCCAGGGAGACTTCAAGTGTAGGAAGGGGCTGGTTTATGAACCAGATGCCCTGTGTACATGTCCGCCGGGGAGGCGAACGATCTGTAGAGACGTAGCTCGGCTACGTCTCTACACCTGCACCGGAGCGAAGTTCCGCCCGTCAGCCAGGTGCCGACAAGACGTAGCGAAGCTATGTCTCTACGGCTTGTATGGCCATGGGGCTTGGCTGAATAATCCCCCGTCGATCCAAATCGTCTGGCCGCTGATGAACGACCCGCCTTTGCTGGCCAGAAAGGCGACGGTGGGCGCGATATCCGCCGCAGTGCCTACGCGCCGCATGGGAGTAAGTTTCGACCACGTGCCGGCGTAGTCCGGGTCTTCTAGCTTCGTACGTTCCGACTCAATCGACCCGGGCGCAATGCAATTCACCCGAATGCCGTAAGGTCCCAGCTCCACCGCAGCTTCCTTAGTGAGCATTTCGATTCCACCCTTGCTCGCGGCGTAGGCCACCAACCGGGGGAATCCGAGCTTATTGCACCCCGAGCCCAGGTTCACGATGGCGCCGCCGCCATGGTCCTTCATGTACCGTCCGGCTTGCTGGGTGCAGAGAAAGCAGCCCTTCAGGTTGGTGTCGACGACCAAGTCCCATTCTTCTTCCGTGACTTCGAGCAGCGGCTTCCAGGTTTGTACGCCGGCGTTGTTGACCAGGAGGTCCAGCCTGCCAAAGCGGGCGACCACCTGCGCGAACATCGCCTCCACCTGACGGCTCATGCGGATATCTGCCTCGATCGGCATCACTTCCGCGCCCAGCGCCCGGATTTCCGCGACCGTGGCTTCGACCATGGGCGCGGGATCGTTGTAGTAATTCACCGCGACCCGGCAACCCGAGCGAGCCAACTCAAGGGCAATCTCTTTCCCAATTCCCCGGCTTGCTCCGGTGACCAGAGCCGCACAGCCGTCCAAAAGCATAGGCACCTCCGCAGCAGTCGGATGATAGCTGAAATTGCGCAGCCACCGCTCGACCGTCAGAGAAGTGCCTAGGCAAGCCGGCTAGCGGCCGTGATCGTGGTCATCATGATCGTGGTGGCGCCAGTGGCCGTTGTCGTGATCTTCGTGGTCCCAGTGGCCTTCGTGGAACTGCCAGCCTTCCTTGTAATGGTCGTAGTGCGGATGGACCCAGTAGGCTCCCTCATACGGAGGACGCTCCCAATGTCCGGGGACCCAATGATAGTTACGTCCACGGGGGGTCCAATACCCCTCAACCCAGAAAAACCCAGGCCCAGGCGCCACGACCCTGCGCTCATAACGGATGGGCGGCGGCGGAGTGCCTATGTATATCGAGATCTGCGATGATGCAGGAATAGATAGCGCGATGGCAAACAGCAGGCCACAGACCCATTTCAATTTCATTTCGTATCTCCTCTAAGAATTCAGGGCTGCAATGGAAAACCAAGGAGCGAAACCCCTGGTCCCGCGGCTTCGCCCGACAGCCTATGATGCCATGATCGCTTCCTCCGGTAGCCAATCTTTGGACCCAGCGTTACTCACCAGGACACCCACGTTCGTGCCAGTTGACGCAAGCGCCTCGCCGTACTAATGTGGGATTACACCGGAAAGGAGGTGGTCGGATGACAAGTTCTGATTCAGGTAGTAGATGTATCCAAAGACCAGGTGAGGTGGCTGAGACTTAGAGCGGTCGCTCTAAGAACCATCGCACGACTGACGGTGAGTTAGGGTTGATCCAACCCGGCGTAAGGTCGCGCCGGGGTTGCGATCCCGAAGACCCGGAAGTTGCCGAAGGGGCCACGTAGAGTGACCACCTCTTGGTCAATCCAACGCAGTCCACCGAACGGCCCGCGTCGTAAGGCGCGGGCCGTTTTGCGCGCGCGGCTGCGCATGAACTGAAAACTAGGATCACAGAACTGGTTCTCATTCTGATGCGAGCGGCGTGGCGCTTGCGGCTACCGCATCCGGCATCCAACGTAACGAAGAGAATCAGTTCTTTGCTCGTAGTTCCCGGTTCTTAGTGGGTTGACGCGAAATCTCCGCCGGGACTACATTCGCATCCATGCCTGACGAGCCAATCCCCATCGGCCGCACCGTATCCCACTACCGCATTCTGGAGAAACTGGGCGGCGGCGGCATGGGCATCGTGTTCAAAGCCGAGGACACCAAGCTGCGCCGCTTTGTGGCGCTCAAGTTCCTGCCCGAGGGCGTGGCCAGGAACCATGCTGCTCTGGAGCGCTTTCGACGGGAAGCACAGGCAGCCTCCGCCCTGAACCATCCCAACATTTGCACCATCCACGACATTGACGAAGACAATGGCCAGCCGTTCATCGCCATGGAGTTGCTCAAGGGCGTGACCTTGACCCACCGCATGGGAGTAGCGCCCTTGCCGCTGGACTCAATTCTTAGTGTCGGCATCGATGTTGCCGACGCGCTGGATGCAGCGCAACGCGAAGGCATCATCCACCGCGACATCAAACCCGCCAACATTTTCGTCACCGACCGCGGGCAAGCCAAAGTGCTGGATTTCGGCCTGGCGAAGGTTACCACTCAGACCAGCGGTGAAACTCTCGGCGATGCCGGAGACAATGTGAATCTCACCAGCCCGGGAACGGCGCTGGGCACGGTCGCATATATGTCGCCGGAGCAGGCGCGCGGGCGCGAAGTAGATGCCCGCTCCGATATTTTCTCGTTCGGCGTCGTTCTTTACGAAATGGCTACCGGACGCCAGGCCTTTCCCGGCACCACCTCGGCGGAGATCTTCGACGGCATCCTGAACCGCGCGCCGGTTGCGCCATTGCGAATCAACCCGCAGGTTCCGGCGGAGCTGGAGCGAATCATCAACAAGTCGCTTGAGAAGGACCCCACGCTGCGCTACCAGCACGCCGCCGACCTGCGTTCGGACCTGCAGCGTTTAAAGCGCGATACGGATTCGAGCCGTCAGGCTGCCGCCAGCAGTTCGCAGGTGGTAGCAGCGGCGTCCGGAAATGCCCCGTCTGCCGCGTCGGGCGCCGCACAGCCACCGGTTTCCGCGACGGCCATCCCCTCACGGTCGGCGAGCAGTTCCTCAGTCGTAGCGGCGGCAAAGGAGCACAAATGGGGATTTGGGGTGGGCGCGATTATCGGCCTTGTCGTATTGGCCGCGGCAGGATTTGGCGTCTATTCGTTGTTCTACCGGCCGGCGGCGGCGCCGTTTCAGAATTTCACCATCGCCCAGATCAGCAATTCCGGGAAGGCGTTGCGCACCGCCATCTCGCCCGATGGCAAATATCTGCTTTCCGACATAAACGAGAATGGCCTGGAGGCCCTGTGGCTGCACAACATTCCCACCGCCAGCGATACCAAGGTCATTGCGCCTTCCTCGCTTGAATATCGCAGCCTGGCGTTCTCACCGGACGGAAACTATCTATATTTCCGCCGCGCCATCGACGCAACCGGCACCAGCTACAACCTATACCGAGCGCCGGTCCTGGGCGGCACACCGCAAATCGTGGTCCGGGACGTGGATAGCGATATCGGCTTTTCGCCCGACGGCCAGCGCATCGCGTACTTGCGCGGAAACGACCCGGAAACGGGCAAATATCGCATACTCACCGCGGGCCTGGACGGCAGTCAGGAGAAAGTCCTGCTGATTGGACCGATCTCCGATCTGCAGCGCTTTTTAGCCTGGTCTCCCGACGGGAAACAGCTTGCGTATGGCTTGAATCAGCCGGAAAAGGCTTTGGGAGGAATCGGCCAGTTCGATCTAGGCAGCGGGAAGACGTCTGTAGTTGCAACCTTCACCGACAAGTTCGTGAACGAGGTGAAGTACTCGGCGGACGGAGGCGGGCTTCTGTTCCTGTACAATCCCGCGGGCCCAAACTTCCAACGCCAGCAAATTGGTTTCGTCTCCGTGGCCGGAAAATTTCAGCCCATCACCCGCGATACTGACAGCTATCACGCCCTTACACTGTCCGCCGATGGCAAGACCCTGGCTACGGTGCGGGCGAAGAACACGCAAAATCTGTTCATTCTTCCTGGAACGGGCAGCCAGTCTTCGGACCTCCAGCCTCTGAACTCGCAGACCCTTGCCGGGTTTACCTGGGCTGGCGATGGCGGCCTGTTGCAGAGCGATGCGCCCCGCTTGATGCATAGCGCGGCCGATGGAAGCAATCCGGCTCAGATATTGGGCGACCCAGCCGCAGCCATCCTTTCGCCTTCGGTGTGCGGCAGCCGCTACCTGGTGTTTTCCTGGGCGTTTCACGCAGGATCGCACTCGGCAAATATCTGGCGGGTGAATGCCGATGGCTCGAACGCCATGAAGCTGACCGACGGTCAGAATGATCAGAACCCGCTCTGTTCGGCCGACGGAAAATGGGTTTACTACGCGAATTCAATTTCTGACCAGATATTGCGTGTTCCCCTGGATGGCTCCGGAAAGGCAGAGATGATTCCCGGGAGCATGATTCCGCAGGCCTTTATCTCCAGCCAAGAGATCGCCTTGTCGCCGGACGGAAAGCTGCTTGCCTATCACGTAGGCGTGGTCAACCGGGAAACGCAAAGCGCAGATCCCAAAGTTGCGTTGCTCGAGGTCGATTCCACGGCGCGGCCCCGGCTGCTGGCGGTTAATCCCCAGGTGACCGGCAACGCGTTGGCTTTCACCCCGGATGGGAAGGCTGTTGCTTATCCCGTGCGTGAGAATGGCGTGGATAATGTCTGGTTGCAACCGCTCGATGGCTCCACTGGACGAAAGATCACGAACTTCAACGCTGACCAGATTAATACCATCCATTGGTCCCCGGATGGGAACAGCCTCGGGGTGCTGCGAACTCACTCCGATTCCGATGTAGTTTTGTTGCAGGAAGCGAAGCAGTGAGTGCAGTTGGCAGTTAGCATTTCGCACTTAGCATTTGGCCGTACAGTCTTCGGGTGGAGCAGGGCCTTCGGCCCTGCGGCAAGTTGGCCGAATGAGTTCTGGCGTTAGCCTCTGGGGTGCAACCAGCCAGTCCGCAATCACTGATCGCCGCACCCTCACCCCATTTCATCGCCGGTTTCTGCCAATTCCCGGCGCGGACCACGAACAACTAAATGCCAAGTGCTAAATGCCAAGTGCCGGTTCATCGCCCGGCAGCGGCAGAGCGGCTTTTCGGTGGCACCGGTTCTTCAGGAGGTGGAACGACCGGGGCAGGCTTCTCTTCGGCTTTCGCTTCGTGGTATTCCATCTCCGTGTTCACCTGCCAAATAGTTTCTTTGTCCAAATTCCCCGCGAGAATATTATCCACCGCCGTCATCGCTGTCAGCATGGAATGATCCTGATTGTTGTACTTGTGCATGCCATTGCGGCCGACGAGAAACAGATTCGCAAAACTATCCAGATACGTCCGCACCTCGGCGAAGCGCGAATACGTTCCGAAGTAAGCGGGATAAGTCTTCGGCATCCGCAGCACAGTGGAATCTAAAACGTCAGCGGCATCAATGATTCCAATCTTCTGCAGTTCCTGGCAAGCCAGCTCGGCCATTTCGGCATCCGGCTTCTTCCACAGATCGTCGGATTCGTAGCAAAAATACTCCGCCCCAATCCAGACATTGCCCGGTCTCGCGACCATGCTGGGGCTCCAATTGTTGAAGATCTGCAACCGGCCGACGAGCACGTCAGGCTCCTGGATGTAAATCCAGTTGTCCTCGATGAGTTTTTTATAAGGCTCGGCGTTGGTGATTTTCAGCTTCTTCAGCAGCAACCCGACGGTGATGAAATCGCGGTACAGCAGGCCCTCGCTGACCTCTCTTACGTTCTGCGGGACCTCCGCATCGAGCGCGCCGATCAACTCCTTCACCGGCATAGTCGAGAAAAAGAAGTCCCCCGGAAACTCGCGCCACTCGCCGCTTCGGTCCACGCCGCCCACTGACGCAATCTGTCCGTTCGCGCAATGAATGTGGCGGACATCGAAGCCGGTGATGATTTCCCCGCCCATTGCAGTAACTTTCTCCGCCACGGTTTCCCACATCTGCCCCGGGCCGTATTTGGGATAAAGAAATTGCTCGATAAGCGAGGTCTCCGTATCTTTCTGGCCCACGCCTGAGGATTTCTTGGGGAGCAACTGCCTGGCAAAATGCGCAATCGCTTTGCGGATGGAGAGTCCTTTGATGCGCTGCTCGCCCCACTCCGCGCTGATCTGATCGCAGGGCACGCCCCACACCTTCTCTGTATAGGACTTGAAAAACGTTAGATAAAGCTCGCGCCCAAAACGCTTGATGAAAAATTGCTCCAGCGTCTGCACCGTTTTTGGAGGAAACAGCGCGCTGCGCAGATAGCTGACCATGATGCGCAGGCTGCGGCCCACCCCGAGATTGGCAAGCGTCTGCACGCTGAGCTGGATGGGATACTCGAAAAACCTCCGCAGATAGTAGATGCGCGACTTGCGCTTGCGCAGGAGCATGACTTGCTCGGGTGAGCTTGGGCGCGTTTCCGGCTGGGTAGGAATCCGGCGGCTGGAATTATGGTAGGCGATCGCTTCCTGTGCTGCGCCGCGCCGCTCCAGGGGAAGATGCTGCAGCCACCAGTCCATTACCCGGTCGCTCTTCGAAAAAAAACGATGCCCGCCGATATCGATGCGATTTCCCTTGTAATTGACCGTGCGCGAAATACCGCCCATGAAGGTGCTCTTCTCCAGCACTACGGGCGTCACATCCGTGCGCGTGAGAAATTCATAGGCGGCCGTAAGCCCGGCGGGGCCGGCGCCGATGATGACCGCAATTTTCTTCTTCTTAACGGTCAGTTGTGAGAGGCCGATTGGTTGCGACATGCAGAATCCTCGCTGGGTCCGGATCGTTGCTTTCCTGGTCGTAAGGGTTGAGCCGCATGATTCCGTCGTCCTGATTCACGTACCAGACGCGGCGATTTGGGTAGTAGCGAATCAGCTCTTCGTTCGCCTCATGACCCATGTCCCGGGCCCAAATTACTTGCGCTCGATCCAGGTCCGGTTGGTTGTATATCCAGTCCCAAATTCCAATTGCCGAATTGGAGTTGTGCACCAGCACCAGATGCTGGCCTGGCATTCGCTCCAACTGCGACTCGATACGGGCGCGGTCCAACTCCGGCGGCATGCGGGTGTAGAACCCCACCAAATGAGGATTGAGAGCGGTTCCGATCAGCGGCACCACAGTCCAAGCGAAAAGCGTGAGCACCACGGCTCTTGCCATCATCGGGCCGAACGGCCGCCCGCGCGGCTTCCAGGTGCGCATGCGCCGCAAGCCATAGAGCATGATCGCCACCACTGCACACTCCATGGGCGCGCCGTAATGGGGATTCGGCGGCCACTGTTCGACCAGCAATCCGGCCCACACCGCCAGAAAAGTGATTGGGATGAGCCGCAAGCGCCGGCTTTTCAGCATGGTCCAGCAGGAAAAGATGGTGAGCGCCAGCAGAGGCCAGATGAAGAAGTCGTAAAAAACCCGGAACTTCAGTTTCAGAATGCTCGACAAGCCCTCGTATGAGCCCCGATTCAGGTAGTCAGGTAGCTCATGGAAAACGTACATCGTTCGCATCACCTGGTGGTGATAGTGCGGAATCGGCCGCCGCGCCTGCCAAAGAAACGGCCGGGTGATGTGGTATTGCACCTCATTGGCTTGGTAGGGCATGTACAGTGGGTTTCCCGTGCTGCGCCAGTTGTAGAACGCCATGCCCGCGCCCACCAGCAACAGCAGAGCCAACGCCGGGACGAAAGCAGCCACGCGCGCGGGTTTCTTTCTCCCCACTCCCAAAATCCAAAGCAGCAGCGCAATCGTGGGAGGAATGCTGAACACGAACCCTTCATACGGACGGCAATTGGCCAGAATCGCCAGCCCCAGCGCGAAAAGCAGCGGGTACCGCATTCGCGAAGAACGCTTGATCCGCGGCAACGCTCCCAATACCAGCGCTGCGCCCAACGCTCCCACCGCCCCACTCCAATACGAATTCATCCAATAACTGAAAGTTGCGAAGCGGAGCACGCAAAACATCCCCCCAAGAAACGCCCACGGCGGCGGCATCCAGCCTTGCAGCATCCAGCAAATTGCACCGCACATCAGACCCACGCTCAGCCACTCTCCCCACCACGGACGCAAATGCAGAGCGATGGCCGCCGCCATAGGCAACGCCTGCGCCGGCGGATACATGGACTGATAAGTCGGCCGCATGTTGATGTGGAAACTTTCAAAATGCACCCACATCGACGGAGTTGGATTCGTCAGTCGGCCGGAAGCGAAGGTTTCCGCTTGCAGCAGATAACTGTATTCGTCGTGGACGACTGGCTCCGGCACCGGAAGAATCGGCAACAGCGCCACCCGGATGGCGAGAGCCGAAAGAATCGTGATCAGAACCGCGCGCCCCTGCCGGCGGCTGATCTCGCGAAAAAATAACTCCGCCCTCTTGAGCGCAGCCGGCCGCAGCTTCATCAGGGCCAGCGTGACCAGCAGCACCACCAGCCAAAACAGCAGTTCAAGCACGAATTCATCCTGCGCAGGATTGGAGACGGTCGAGTAGCCGTCAGGGCGCAGAATACTCAGTAACTCATCTGGACGCATGGCTTGGCAGGTGGATGAAGACCCGGCTTACATCTTCGCCGTGCGCAGAACCGCGGGCCAAGTTACGTTGGTCATTCGAGAGGAGGGAAAACTTCCAAAGCTTAAGTTCGTATTGTCATTTCCCTACATATTGTCATTCCGAGCGAAGCGAGGAATCTGCTGTCTGCCGGCAGCGTTCCAAAACTTCCGCTCAGCACAAAACATGCAGGCCCACAGGGCCCTCCGCCGGGTTTCACTGTCCAGCCCGCTCAAACCCGGCCCGAATCACCTCCGCCGTATCCTTCGGCAGAGGCAGCCTCCCAACTTCCTCCGGCGTAAACCAGCGGACTTCATCCGCGTCCCCAGCGGCGCATGAATCGCCCGCCGTCCGCCGGCAGAGAAAATCGATCAACACATAGTGATAGCGCACGCGCCCACTCTCATCGCGCAGCACGCGGTCGAACACGCCCAACAGTTCTCGCGGCTCGACGGTGAGCCCGGTCTCCTCGCAGGCTTCGCGCATCGCAGCTTCGCGCACCGTCTCGCCCACTTCCAGCACGCCGCCAGGAATGGACCACTCGCCCAGCAGCGGCGCATGGCCGCGCTTCACCAGCAGAACGCGGCCATCTTCCACGATAATGGCTCCGACTCCCACCAGCGGTGCATCCGGATATTCACGTTTCATGATGTTGTAAGAACGCTGCGCAATGCGGAAATCGTGACCATATTATGAGTTTCTTCGAATTAAACCAACGATTGCCAGCATCACCGCAAGGTTGTCATTCCGACCCTGAGCGGTAGCGAAGGCGGAGGAACCCCTAGCCCCGGCACTGATCGTGCGGGTAGAGATGTTTCGACTACGCCGGTGCTCGCTCCGCTCACTCCGGCTCCGCTCAACATGACAGAAGGGCCTGCGTCATCCAAACTGTCACAGACTCTCCCGGATGACAACCCCTCGACCGCCCTCTCCATTCCTGTGTTTAAATAACTCCCATGGCTCTCGAAGAATACAAACGCAAACGCCGCTTCGAGGAAACCCCCGAGCCTCCCCCCAAGCTGGAGAAGAAATCCGGCCACCGTTTCGTAGTCCAAAAGCACCGCGCCACTCGCCTGCACTACGACTTCCGCCTGGAGATGGAAGGCGTCCTCAAGTCGTGGGCCGTTCCCAAAGGGCCATCGCTCGATCCCGCCGACAAGCGCCTGGCCATGCAAGTCGAGGATCATCCAGTCTCCTATTTTGATTTCGAGGGCACCATTCCTGAAGGCAACTACGGCGCGGGCACCGTACAGGTGTGGGACCTCGGCACCTGGGAGCCGCTCTCCCCGCAGCCGGTGAAGGGAAAGTTTGTCCCCGGCACCGACGCCGAAGCCACCGCCATGCTGCAGAAGGGAGACTTCAAGATCCGCCTGCACGGCAAGCGGCTCAACGGCGATTTCGCGCTTATTCACATGCGCTCCCGCCGTCCCGGCACCAAGGGCACGGAGTGGCTGCTGATCAAGAAGCAGGACGACGACGCCGTCCCCGGCTACGACATCGAAAAGTACGATACATCCGTGCTCACCGGCCGCAGCATCGCCAAGATAGCCGCCGACCAAGGCTCAGCCGAGTGGACCAGCAGCCCTCCGGCATCGCGGGGAAAAGTAAAAGCGCCTTGGCTGGCCGAGGCCCTAGCGAAACTCGATAAAAAGAAAGCCAGCAAGCCTTCCGCAGATGACAGCGCAAAGCCTAAAGTAAAAAAAAAAGTAAAAGCGCCTTAAGCGCCGCCCCGAGCAAGCCGTCAAGCCCAAACAAGAATTCCGCTGTGACCTCTGTGCCCCCCGTGGTGAAAGCCCTAACAGACGCCGTAAAGCGCCCGATCCCCACGCAAATCCACCCCATGCTGGCCACGTCGGTAGACAAGCCCTTCGACAACCCCGACTGGCTATTCGAAATCAAGTGGGATGGCTATCGCGCAGTAGCATTCATTCAGAACGGCAAAGTCCGCCTGGTCTCCCGCAATCAGAACGATCTAACCGCGCAATACCCCGAACTGCACGATCTGCCCAGGTTCGTGCAAGCCGAAGCTGCCGTCCTGGACGGCGAGATCGTTGCCCTCGACGAAGACGGCCGCTCCTCCTTCAGCCTGATGCAGCAGCGCACCGGCATTCGCAGCGGCGGCCGGCGAGGGCCGGCGCAGCCCGGAATCCCGGTCCTCTACTACGTCTTCGACCTGCTCTACCTCGACGGATACGATCTGCGCCGCGTTCCGCTCGAGCAGCGTAAACAAACCTTGCAACAGATCGTCTCTCCCGGCGGCCCACTGCGCTACTCCGAACACTTCCCGCAAGGAGTTCAGCTCTTTGAGGCAGCCCGGCAAAAAAGCCTGGAAGGAATTCTGGCCAAGCGGCGAAGCAGCATGTACGAGGAGCGGCGCAGCGGTGAGTGGCAGAAGATCAAGATCACGCAGACCATCGATTGCGTAGTTGGCGGCTACACCGACCCGGAAGGCACCCGGCAGCACTTCGGCTCGCTCGTGCTCGGTCTATATGACAAGAAGAAGCGTCTCATTCATGTGGGCCAGGCAGGCACCGGATTCGATCAAAAGACCTTGCTTGAGATCTCGAAACTGCTCAAAAAACGGGAGGCCAAACGCAATCCCTTTTACGGCGATGTGGACGCCGCCCACGTTCACTGGGTGAAACCCGAACTAGTAGCCGAAATCAAGTTCACCGAGTGGACCCACGAAACCGCCGAAGGCGGCCTCAAGCTCCGCGCACCGGTCTATTTGGGACTAAGGAACGACAAGGCCCCCGAAGACTGCACCTTCGCCGATCAGCAAGTAGGAACGATACGCACGTAGATGGTGGAGCGACGGTTCTCCATTATTCGTAGTCCATCTATTCGTACTCCATCCAAATTGTCATTCCGAGGAGCGGAGCGACGAGGAATCTGCTCTCTGCCGCCCGCGAGTGAAAAGCGGATTCTCGCTTCGCTCGAAGTGACAAAGAGATAGGAGAGGCACGCTTCACCGACAGACGTTACTTAATATCCTTCATCGCCAGCATCGATCCGTAGTCCCTCCCCGACGGCTCCACCGCGCGCGCCACCACCCCGCTGAAGCCTTCTCTCAACTCCGGATACTTCGCCAGCAAGGCCTTCATCACCGCCACATTATCTTTGAAGGTTTGCGCCGTGTTCGACACATCGGCAGAACGATACTTCACCACTACATCGAGATCGTTACCGACTGGCAACGGGAACATGTCGGTCACTTTGAAAGTCTTGCCCTCCGTCGTCATTGCGGCGGGCGCTTCGCTGCTTGGCAAATCTGCGGGCTTCACGCTCTGCATGTCGTCATACAGTTTGTCGGTCGCGAGCGTGCTCATGAAAGGCACGGGAACCATCAGGTCGCGCGCCTCAAGATAGTAGAACCAGGCGTTGTGTACCTGCCCCTTGGCTTTGAATTCGCGCGCCCGGCTGCGCGTACCACTCGCCATCATGACCCGCAGTCTGCGAAGGTTTGATGTAGAGCCCGCCAAGTTTCCAGGCCGTCCCCTCCTGTTGCAGGACGACGGAAAAGGTGTAAGCCCCCTTCGTGGTAGCGACGTCCAGCGCCACAAAAGCGTAGTGGCCCGGCGGAAGATTGGGAATCATTAGGACAGCGCTCTCTGCGGTCTGTCCGTTCGGGCCAAAGACGCCACAAAGAAACTCCGCGCGCTCCAGGGGAGCCGTGCCCTCGGCCTGCAGCAGAAACGGCGGCCGCGCAGCAGCCTTCGCCCCTGCTAGATTGCTCTGATTGTCCCTAACCGCAGTCTCTATACCTGAAAAATTAGCTGCCAGCCCCGCGATGGAATCCTGCTTCAGTGCCGCCGCATCGCCGCGAGCCACCATCGCGAAGTAGCTCTGCGCCGTATCGCTGAGCGCGCTCTTGGTGGCTTCGTCCATGTCGCTGGCGGTCAGGCAAGTCTGGGCGTGGCCGGCGCACGTGAATGCCAACATCAGCAACGGCAGGATCAACCACGCGTTCGATCTGCTCATCTTGTGGCGTAGGAATTCCATGCGATGGGATTTCAGAGTCCACCTTCTTGCGTCATGCGCACTTAACGATGCCACTAATCCACACGAAACCGCAAGTACAGTCGAAATTGAGACACTACGCGATCGCGCCGATTGCACCCGCTTTCGCCCTGTGTTACCGTCCCCATGATTTGTATTTCGCCTCCGGGAGGAAGCCCTATGGCTGGCTGGATATTACTTGGCGTACTTGTCGTCATCGCCTTCCTGCTGATCGGGATGTACAACAGCCTGGTGCAGTTGCGGGTGCGCTGCGACTCTGCCTGGTCCGACATTGACGTGCAACTCAAGCGCCGCCACGACCTAATCCCTAACCTGGTCGAGACCGTTAAGGGTTACGCCACGCACGAAAAAGGCACATTCGAAAATATCGCCAAATTCCGCTCCCAGGCGATGCAGGCCACCAGCCCAGCCGACAAGGCCGCAGCCGAAAATCAGCTAACCGGCGCGCTAAAAAGCCTGTTCGCCGTCGCAGAAAACTATCCCGAGCTGAAGGCTTCCGAGGAATTCACCCAATTGCAAGGCTCGCTGAACCAGACCGAGGACACAATCCAGAACTCGCGCCGCTACTACAACGCCGTCGTGCGCGATTTGAATACTAAAATTCAGTCCTTCCCGACCAACATTCTCGCCGGCATGTTCGGCTTCCAGGCACGCCAGTTCTTCGAGACCACCGAAGCCGACCGCGAGCCCGTAGCGGTAAAGTTCTGAGGACGGAGTTCGTGACCTCGTCCTCTAATCCTGTAGAGACGTTGCTTGCAACGTCGGGTTAACTACGGCCTGTCAACTTTGTCATTCCGAGGAGCGCGGCGACGAGGAATCTGCTGTCTGCCGGCCCGCGAGGAAAAGCCGACTTCTCACAACACTCGTTGCCAAAACACGAGTGGCGCTATCGGCAGTGCGCGACTTCACTCTTAATATCACGCTGGCAACACGCAGCAAGCTGCGTCCCTACGAAATCCTTCTCGCTCTCTGCATTCTCACCGTCCCCTCTCCCCTCTTCGCCCGCAGCTGGCGCATCGCCGATTTCACCGACACCATCAACGTCGGCGCCGACGGCTCCGTCGCCGTCCTCGAGCACATCACCCTGGTCTTCGTCGGCGAGTACCACGGCATCCATCGCACCATTCCCGTCGAATACCCCGGCCCCAGCGGCACCAACTACACGCTGTTTCTCACCGTAACCGGCGTGACCGACGAGAGCGGCCATAAGCTCAATTACGAGTCGCACACTTCGCGCGGCTTCCGCGACTTGAAGATCGAAATTCCCAACGCCACCGACACCACCCGCACCGTCGAGATCGACTACATCCTGCGCAACGCGGTTCGTTTTTTCGACGATCACGACGAGTTCTACTGGAACGTAACCGGCAACGACTGGCCCGTTCCGATTGACCATGCCACAGCCCTGGTCAGCTTTCCAGCTTCAGCGGCTGGATCCCTACGCGCCCAAGCCTTCACCGGCGTCTACGGCTCGAAAGAAGGCGAAGCCACCTCGGAAGTAAAAGGCTCCGACGTCTCCTTCGAAACCACCAATCCCCTGCCCATGCGCGGCGGCATGACCATCGACGTATTCATTCCGAAAGGCATTCTCAAAGAGCCCAGCTCGTTCACGCGCGCACTATGGTTCATCGGCAGCAATCCCATCATCTTCCTGCCGTTCTGGACGTTCGGCGTAATGTTCGCGTTGTGGCGGTACAAAGGCCGCGATCCCGACCCCGGCGTTTCGGTCGCTCCCATGTATGAACCCCCTCCGGGCCTAAGCCCGGCCGAAGCCGGCACGCTGCTCGACGACACCATTCATCCCCGCGACATCACTTCCACGATCGTGGATCTAGCCGTGCGCGGCTACGTCAAGATCGAAGAGCAGGTGCAAACAACTCTCGGGATATTCCACAGCAAAGACTATGTGTTTCATTTACTGAAGCCGCAGGAGCAGTGGACAGACCTCGCACCCCACGAGCGCGTGATGCTGAGCAACGTCTTTTTCGCGGGCACCGGTACCCGCCTCTCCGACTTGAAGAACCGCTTCTACACCGCAATTCCAGTGATCCGCGAAGACATCATGTCCGCGCTGCGGCAAAAGGGAATGTACCTGCTCGATCCCGCCTCGGCGAACGCCTACAGCGCAGGGGCGCTCATTCTAATAGCCGGGCCATTCGCCCTGGTGCAGTTCCTGGGATGGAAGGACGTTTTCAGCTCCATCGGCTCTGCTGATTGGCAGCGGCCTGATTTCCGCCGCCATCTGGTGGCTATTCGCGCGTGAGATGTCGGCCAAGACCGTCAAGGGCGGACGCACCCGAGTCGCGGTGCTCGGCTTCCAGGAGTTCATGAACCGCGTCGACGCCGACCGCCTAAAGCGCATGCCTCCCGATACATTCGAAAAATACCTGCCCTACGCCATGGCGCTAGGCGTCGAACATCAGTGGGCTCAAGCCTTCGCCGGAATCGTGAAAGACCCGCCCACTTGGTATTCCTCGCCGTATGGCATGACCGGCTTCAATCCCATTTTCTTCTCCAGTTCCATGCACAGCATGGCCACCGATATGCATCAGGTATTCGTCTCCGCGCCCAGAGCAAGTTCCTCAGGCTCCGGCTGGAGCGGAGGCGGCTTCAGCAGCGGTGGCGGTTTCTCCGGCGGCGGCTTCGGCGGCGGAGGAGGCAGCGCGTTCTGATCGCGCCTTTCTCCGCGTCCTATGCGGTTTTTCTCGGCGTCTGCGCTTTAAGATTTTTTTGCACCCTCGCAGCGAACCTCCCCGATTGCCACTCCGAGCGTCAAGCCTCCCCAATTGTCATTCCGAGCGTAGCGAGGAATCTGCTTTCTGCCGGCTGCGCCCAATTTGCATCCTGTCATCTCGAGCGCCAGACGAACCCGCGGCTCCGAAAGGCTCAGAATGACAGACCCCACCGCCCAAGAGGTAGCCGTCTTACAAGCTGGAAACCCATCCCTTCTGTGATATTTTGATGGCTTCTCGGGAAAGGAGGGGAGCCATGCGATGCCGCCCACCCAGAACTCGAAAGCGTTTCTCGCTGGTGCTGATCAAGCCATCGCACTACGACGATGACGGCTACGTCATCCAGTGGTTTCGCTCCGCCATTCCCTCGAACACTCTCGCCGTGCTGCACGGCCTCGCCCTCGATTGCCAGGAGCGCAGAGTCCTAGGCGACGACGTCGAAATCGAAATCTCCGCCTTCGACGAATGCAACACTCATATCCGCCCCAGACCGCATCGCGCGGCAGCTCAAAAATGGCCGCGGCCTGGTCGCGCTGGTCGGCGTGCAGTCCAATCAATTTCCCCGCGCCATGGACATTGCCCGCCCGCTTGCGCGCGGCCGGTGTGCAAGTCTGCATCGGCGGCTTCCATGTCTCCGGCTGCCTGTCGATGCTGCCGGGTGTAACGCCCGAACTGCAAGCAGGCCATGGATCTCGGCATCTCGCTCTTCGCCGGAGAAGCCGAAGGCCGCTTCGAAGAGGTTCTGCGCGATGCCTACCACGGCGCCCTGAAGCCCCTCTACAACTACATGGCCGACCTGCCCTCGCTCGACGGCGCGCCCATGCCGCTGCTTGCCGGCCACGCGCATCAAGCGCACCGGCGGCAAGATCACCACCTTCGACGCCGGCCGTGGTTGTCCCTTCCAATGCTCCTTCTGCACCATCATCAATGTGCAAGGTCGGAAATCGCGCCGCCGTTCCGCCGACGACATCGAGCAAATCGTTCGCCGCAACCTCGCCCAGGGCATCAACCGCTTCTTCATCACCGACGACAATTTCGCCCGCAACACCGACTGGGAAAAAGTCTTCGACCGCCTCATCGCCATGCGCGAGCAGGAAAAACTGAACCTAAAGTTCGTGATTCAGGTCGACACCATGTGCCACCGCCTGCCGCACTTCATCGAGAAGGCCGGCCGCGCCGGAGTTGCGCGTGTTTTCATCGGTCTTGAAAGCATCAATCCCGGCAGTCTCATCGGAGCGCGCAAGAAGCAAAACAAAGTCGCCGAATACCGCAAAATGCTGCTGGAATGGAAGCGCGCCGGCGTCACCGTATTTGCCGGCTACATCGTCGGCTTCCCCGGCGACACGCCCGAATCCATCCTCCGCGACATCCGCATCATCCAGCGCGAGCTGCCCATCGATCTGCTGGAGCCGCACGTGCTAACCCCGCTGCCCGGTTCCGAGGATCACCAGAAGCTCCACAAAGCCGGCGCCTATCTCGACCCCGACCTGAACAAGTACGACCTCGAGCACGTAACCACGCCGCACAGCACCATGAGCGCCGAGGAATGGCAGCAGCTCTATCACGATGCCTGGACCACGTTCTACTCGCCCGAGCATCTTGAGACCGTGATGCGCCGTTCCGTCGCCACCGACAGCAACCCAGGCAACATGACCTTCTTGCTGCTCTGGTATTACGCCATGGTGACGCTGGAAAAGATCGATCCGCTGGAAGGCGGCTACCTGCGCCGCAAATACCGTAAAGAGCGGCGTCCGACGTTGCCGGTCGAGAGCCCGCTAGTCTTCTATCCCCGCTACTTCGCTGACTTGCTCTACAAACACGTAAAGCTGGCACAGTTAGTCTTGCGCTACGGCCGCCTGCGCCGCCAACTCAAACGCGATCCAGCAGCCCGTGCGTATACCGATCAGGCGTTGACCCCGTTCGTGGAAGATGAATTTGAGTCCATGGAATTGTCGACCGTTGGAGGCCCGGCCAGAGCGGTGTGAAGGCCCGCGCAAATGCAATGGAGCGACGGGCGTCCCCGCCGTTCAGACCACGAGCCCGTGCCCTCACGAAGTCGCACAAGAATGAAGGCTAAGACATGCCGCGCGAAGCTGCTCCATTATGCACCACAATGGTGTATACTGGTGCTATGCCAGCGACCAAGCAAGTCCGCCGCAGCGTGACCCTTCCCGCGCAAATCGCCAAACAGATTGACGGCATGGCCAGGCGCCGCCGCCTCAGCGACAATCGGGTTCTGGTTGAACTTATCGAGGAGGGCATCGAATCCCGCAAGCAGAAGGAGGCAGCCTTCTTCGAACTCGCGGCACGCTTCCGCGCATCGAAAGACCCGGAAGAGGCGAAGCGGCTAGGCGACGAAATGGGTCGCTTTGTGTTTGGTGAATAATGCCGCAGATCGCAACCTGGTCCGAACTTCCCATTGCCGTTCGTGATCATCTGACCGAGCGAATGCGGGACCGAAACATTAGCCTGGAGCATCTCAACCAGCTTCGAATCTGGATCGAAACCAAACCAAGTGTACCGGACGGGCCTTGGTTCAAGGACTTCGGCTCCTTCAAACTCTGCGGCAAGGGCGAGAATCCCAAGACATTCTTGCTGAGGAGCCAGAGCGCCACTGGACGTGAGCTTTGACTACTGCGCCCTCTTCGTGCTGAGCATCTCCGCGCTCCGCTCCGCCGTCTCCCTCACCAGCAGCCCCATCTTAGGATGCGACGGCTCCAAATCCACCTCGATCCCATAACTGCGCAAAGTCTCCGAAGTCGTCGGCCCAATCGAAGCCACGACGGCAGCGCATTCAACCCCGCGACCAGTGCCTCCCGCAGCTTCATCTCCTCCGCGATCTGAAACAGATGCGTGATCTGCACCGACGAAGTAAACATCGCCACATCAAACTCGCCGCGACTCAAAGCCTCGACCGCCGCCCGGAGAGGCCCCGTGTCCTCCGGCAACTCCCACTTGTAAACGTGCACCGGGAAGACATCAGCGCCGCGCTCGACTCAGCCCTTCATACAGCTCTGGGATCGGAATTCCATACTCCTGCACCGCGACCTGTTTGCCCTGCAGCGGAATCTGCTCCCGATTCTCGTCCAAAGCCCGCAAAATGTCCTGCCAGGTATTGGGCTCAGGCACAGACAAGGCGACCGGCACTCCAAACTCGCGCAACACGGCCACAGGCTTAGGCCCCCGCGCCACGACTTTGGTTCGGCTAAGCGCCGCCACCAACCGCTCGCGCGGGCAAACCGCTTCGATCGCCTGCGCCAAATGTCGCGTCCCCACGCCGGTCAACAGAATCACCACATCGAATTTGCCGGCCATAAGCCGCGAAGCAAATTCCAGCTCGCTCGGATTCGTACCCTCCGGCACTTCGCGGGTCGAAGGCGCCACCACCGCCCGTCCGCCCTGGTTCTCGATAAGCTGCGCAATTTCCTTGGCGCGGCGGCTCTCCAGAGACAACACCCGCAGCCCAGCGAAGCCTGCTGCCATAAGCTCCTCCTGTCGGAAATACTACCCGACTCCCATCCTGCCAATTCCGCCTTGGGGAATTGTCGCCGCAACTTGCCGCCCCGGAACCACGACTGCGATTGACGCCGCCCACCGCCTCCGTCCAGACTGAAAAAGCTATGACCAAACTGCGAGTCGGCATTCTGTTCGGTGGACGCAGCGGAGAGCATGAAGTCTCTCTGCTCTCCGCCGCATCGGTGTTTAACGCAATCGACAAGAGCAAGTACGAAGTCGTCCCCATCGGCATCACCAAGGAGGGCCGGTGGCTGACCTCGGCGGATGCCGAGCGCCTCCTGGCTGGGAAGCCGGGCGAGGGCGCCCGCACCACGCTGCGAGCGGGCGATCCCGAAGCCACACCGGGAGCGGCGGTCCTCGCCAGAGGTGAATCGATTGTCATGCCCCCCGAGCCGCAGCCTCACGGCAGCGCGCTCGCACCCTTTCAAACTGCTGCGCCCGCACGCCAGGCGCACGACCACACCATCGCCGTAGACATCATCTTCCCCGTGCTGCACGGAACCTTCGGCGAGGACGGAACCATCCAGGGCCTGCTCGAACTCGCGGACGTGCCTTACGTTGGCGCCGGCGTCCTCGGCTCCGCCGCAGGCATGGACAAGGACGTCATGAAGTCGCTCTTCCGCGCCGCCGGCCTCCCCATCGTGAAGCACGTCACCGTGCTGCGCAGCGCCTGGACTTCCGAGCCGAAAAAAGTCCAGAAGCTGGTGGAGACTAAGCTGAAGTATCCGGTTTTCGTGAAGCCCGCGAATCTAGGCTCGTCGGTGGGAATCTCCAAAGCGCATGATCGCAAGGAACTAGGCCCTGCCATGGAGGAAGCCGCCAAGTTCGACCGCAAAATCGTGATCGAGCAAGGCGTAGGCAGCAAAAAGAATAAAGCCCGCGAGATCGAATGCTCCGTCCTCGGCAACGATCAACCCGAAGCCTCCGTGCCCGGCGAAATCGTTCCCAGCACCGAGTTTTACGACTACAAAGCCAAGTATCTCGACGAAGGCTCGCAGCTCATCATCCCCGCCAAGCTAGCCAAAGGCAAAACCAAGAAAGTGCAGCAACTGGCCATCGCCGCTTTCCAAGCGGTAGACTGCTCCGGCCTGGCGCGAGTCGATTTTCTCATGGATGCGAAAACGCGGAAGATTTACTTGAACGAGATCAATACCATGCCGGGCTTTACATCGATCAGCATGTACCCCAAGCTGTGGGCGGCCTCAGGGCTGGCGTATCCCGATTTAATCGAGCGCCTGATCAAGCTAGGCCTGGAACGCCACGAAGAGAAAATGCAGAACCAGTACAGCCGGTGACGTGTTAACAGAGCGACCGTTGATAAAGCCAACAAGTTGTCATTCCGAGGAGCGGAGCGACGAGGAATCTGCTGTCCGCTGGCGCCAAGGGAAAGCAGACCTCTCGCTGCGCTCGCAACGGCAAATCTAAATTGTCGGTCGGCCACACGAAAAGTTGAGAAAACGCCGCACACTAATCGCCCCGCCACTAACCTGGGAAATGAACGCCCTCCCCGTCTCTCCCCCAGCGATCCCCGTGCTGGCCGAGCGCGGCGGAACGCAACTCAAAACACCCAAGCCGGTCCTCCTGATCGATACCCGCGAGCAAGACCCTTTCGATTTCTCCCGCTTCCAGGGCTGGTTTTCCGGAATCGAGAAGCAGCCACTCAAGCTGGGGGACTACTCGGTAGCGGGCCTGGAGGAGACCTGCGTCGTCGAGCGCAAGCAACTCGGCGATCTAGTGCAATCGCTTTCCACAAACCGCACTGCGTTTGTCCAGCGTCTCCATGCCATGAGCCGTGTCCCCCACCGCTTGCTGGTGATTACCTCATCGCTAGGCCAAGTAAAAAGTCCGTATCCTCACAGTCAGGTAAGTCCGAACCGCGTGACCCAATCGCTGCTTGCAGCTTTGGCGGGCTGGCAGATCCCTTTTCTATGCACAGAAACGCACGAGCTAGGCGAAGAAATCGTGGCTTCCTATCTCTATCAAGTCTTCCTCTACGACTGGCTGGAAAAAAACGGCCACGGGCGCTATCTAGTCGATCAGGACCTATAACACTACCCGCACACCCCTGTGCTTCCCTGTGGTTTAAGCTTTCGCCCTAAACCTGCAGCACATCCCCGTCCCGCGCCACCATCTCATACAACACCGGATTAACGAAGAACCCAATAAACAACCGGGAAATCAAACCAGCCACAATGACAATGGCGAACGGCCTCTGCGTATCCGATCCAATGCCCGTGGAAAGCGCCGCCGGCAGCAATCCCAGGCAGGCCACCAGAGCCGTCATCATGATGGGACGCAGCCGCAACAGCGACGCCTCGCGCGTGGCACTACGAATGTCCAAGCCCAACTGGCGAAGCTTATTAATGTAAGAAACCAGAATGACCGCCGTCTCCACCGACACTCCGAGCAGCGCCATCAGGCCCAGCACCGAGGAAACGCTGAACGGCGTGTGCGTGAGCTTTAGCGCCACCAACGCGCCCACCGGCTCGGTCATGATTACACCCAGTGCGATCGTGACCGGGAACTTGAAATTCCCGTACAGCGCAAACAGGATCATGAAGATCAGCACCACAGCCAACGGGCCAATAAAATACATCTGCGATTTGGCCTCGAGAAACTGGCTATATTCGCCGCCCCATGTCATCCAGTAGCCCGGCGGCAGCGTCACCGCCTTGTTGACCGCGGCCTGGCCGTCGCGCACCGCCCGCTCCAAGTCGCGTCCCTCGATGCTGTACTGCACCCCGATGTATCGCGAGTTGTTTTCGCGATAAATAAAAGACGCGCCATTTCCCTGCGTGATATTCGCCAGTTGGCTCAGCGGAATCTGCTGCCCGTCCGGCGTGCCCACCAACAGATTTCCGATCTCATGCGCGCTGCTGCGAAATTGCGGTTGCATCCGCACTACCAGATCGAACAGCTTCTCCCCCTGAATCACCTGCGTGACCGCCTCCCCGCCGACCGCAGCCGAAATCACCGCTTCCACATCCGCCACATTGATCCCGTAGCGCGCAATCTTGTCGCGATCCACGTCGATCAGCAGGCTGGGCTGTCCCAACTCCCTGACCACTGTAAGTTCGGTGAAGCCTCGCACCTTGGAGAGGGCGTTCTTCATCTGAATCGCTTTGTCCTGCAAGACGTTCAGGTCGTCGCCGTATATTTTGACCGCTAGCGAACTCTTCAGGCCGGTCAGCGCTTCATCCACCGCGTCTTCCGCGGGCTGGGTGTAGTTAAAAATGATCCCGGGAAAAGCGCTCAGCTTCTTGTTGATCGCCTCGATCAGCTGCTTTTTCTCGCTGATGTCTCCCGTCCAAACTTTGTCCTTGTAGGGCCGCAGTCCCA
The DNA here is from genome assembly GCA_963735545.1 of uncultured Acidobacteriaceae bacterium. Taxonomy (GTDB): domain Bacteria; phylum Acidobacteriota; class Terriglobia; order Terriglobales; family Acidobacteriaceae; genus PALSA-270. The sequence goes on along the minus strand of CAVTLU010000007.1, from coordinate 459,132 downwards.
CATAGAACTCGCAATTAAAAAATCCGGTAGGATCGGTGCCATCGTCGGGGCGTCCCAACTCCGAGCCCACCAGCGTTACCTGCGGGAAAGACAACAGTATTTTTCGAATCTGAGGAGCAATGACGCTGGCCTCCTCAAAGGAAATCGTGTACGGCATGGTGGCCCGCACCCACAGCGCGCCTTCATCCAGGTGAGGCATGAACTCGCCGCCGATAAAGGGCACCAGCAGCAGGGTCGCCCCGAAAATCAGGGTGGCGATCACCATCGTCGTCTTGGGCCGGTCGAGCGCCCAATCCAGCTGCACTGCGTACTTCTCTTTCATCCACTCGAACCAGCGATTGCGCTTCTCGCGCACCCCTTTCTTGAACCAGTAGGAGGCCAGCACCGGAATCAGCGTCAGCGTCAGAATGAGCGCGCCCACCAGCGCGAACGACATCGTCTCCGCCATCGGATGAAACAACTTTCCCGAAGGCCCGCTCAATGCATAAATGGGCAGATAACCGGCGAGGATCACAGCCACCGAATAGAAGATCGGGCGATCCACATCTTTCGCCGCTGCCAGGATGACTTCATTCAACTCGTATTGCTCCCCCTCTCGCAGCGCCAGTTCGCGATAAATGTTCTCGATCATCACCACCGTGCCGTCGATCACGATCCCGAAATCAATCGCGCCGATCGAAAGCAGGTTTGCGGCCACGTCGTGCGCATGCAGCACGATGAAAGCGAACAAAAGCGAAAGCGGAATCGTAAGCGCTACAATGACCGCGGCGCGGAAGCTGACCAGAAAGAAAATCAGCACGACCAAAACCAGCACCATGCCGCGTAGCAGGTTTGCCTCCACCGTGTCCGTGGTCAGGTCCACCAGTTCGCTGCGGTCGTAAAAAGGCCGGATCTTAACGTCGGGCGGAAGAATACGGGAATTCAGCTCCTCGGTCTTCGCCTCCACCGCCTTCAGCACATTCTGCGTCTGCTCTCCGCGCAGCATCAGAATCACGCCTTCCACGGCGTCGTCGTTTTTCTGGAACCCGAACTCACCCAGCCGCGGAGCGTGCCCGATGGTCACGTCTCCGATGTCCCGCACGCGGATGGGTACGCCTTTATTCGCGCCCACCACGATGTTTCCAATGTCATCCGTATTCCGGATCAGCCCAATGCCGCGCACGTAGTAGAACTGCCCGCCCTGCGAATAGAATCCGCCGCCCGCGTTCGAATTGTTCGCGCTCAGCGCCGCGGTGACTTGAGGAATGGTCAGGTGGTACCCATAGATACGTGCCGGATCGAGCAGCACCTGGTATTGCATCGTGGTTCCGCCGAAGCCGGAGTCGTCCGCCACGCCGGGGACAGAGCGATAGGCCCGCTCCACAATCCAATCCTCAATCGTCTTCAGCTCCTGCGGGCTGCGGTCGGGACTTTCGAGCACGTAGCGATACACCAATCCGCTGGGGCTGAACAGAGGCGCCAGGCCTGGAGTCACCCCCGAGGGCAGAGTCGCATCCGCCAGTCTTTCAAACACGATTTGCCGCGCAAAATAACTGTCCGTGCTTTCGTCGAAGGTGAGAATTACGTCGGACAAGCCGTAGAGCGAAATCGACCGCATCACCACCATGCGCGGCACGCCGTTCATCTCGATTTCCAACGGCAGCGTTACCAGCCGCTCGACTTCCTCGGCAGCGTGGCCTGGCCACTGGGTGATGATTTCCACCTGCGGCGGTGAAAGATCGGGATAGGCATCCACCGGCATCCGCTGAAACGACAGGATTCCGCCGACCGTGATGAACGCGGTCAGCATCAGCACCAGGAACCTCTGCCGCAGCGCCGCTTGGACGATTCGATGGATCATTCGATTGTGGTGGAGACTGGTGTTGATTTGGGAAGGGCACGACTTCGAGTCGTGCCGCACCGCAGCGTAAGTTTGAGGTCCGAGCCCATCCGGCGCAACTTTCCCGGCTGCCGAAATAGGTTCACAGCCTCAGGCGCTGAAGCGCGCCATCGGAGCCCATCTAACGGCAGGAGTGAACTCATGCCCTTCCCCCCGCACAATCCTGCGTCCGATGCGCTGCCACTCATCATGTTTTTATAGTCCGCCCTACCGCTGCAGCGAATTCGCAAACTGCAGGAACAAGCTTCCATCTCCAATAACTCGATCTCCCGCCTTCAGCCCGCTGACAATCTGTGTCTGTCCGTTCATGCTCTCGCCCAGAGTCACCGAACGCCTGCCGAACTGGTTCTGCCCAGCCGCGGCATACACAAAAGGTTGGTTCTCGGTATCGCGCAGCACCGCCGCATCCGGCAAAGCGATGGTATTTTTCATCGTGCCCGCATTCACCGTCGCCGTCACGTACATATCCTTTTTCAGTTTCTCGCCCGGATTCTTCGTATCGATCCGCGCCTGCAACGTCCGCGTGTTCGGATCGAGCGAGGCTGCGACATATGCAATCTTCCCCGCGAAACTATCCGGATAGGCATCCGTCTGAATCGTCACCGCATCTCCCACGCGCACGTAAGGCAAATCCTTCTGATAGACATTCACCAGCACCCACACCGTGCTGACGTCGGAGATCATGAAGCACTGCGTGCTGCCTGGCTGAACAAGCTGCCCTGCCGCCACGTCCTGCTCGACGACTAGGCCGCCAATCGGCGCCCGAACCGGAACCTCAAATGATGGCGGAGCCTTTGCCAGCGCATCCGGGTCGGTAACTCCCATCACTTTCAGCGCCGCCTGGCTGGAAGCCAGATCGCTCCCCGCCTGCACCTCGGCGGATTCCGCCTGCTCCAGGTTCTGCTCCGCAATCGCATGATGCTCGTACAGGTCCTTTGCCCGGGCATACGCTTTTTGCGCCAGCGCATACGCATCCCGAGCCTTCAGAAAATTGCTGCGCAGTTGCGAGTAATCCGGGCTCGCCACATACAGCATGGGTTCGCCCCGCTCCACCTTCTGCCCAACCACCACCACCACCTTGGCAACTGGCCCGCTAACCTGCGTGATCACCGGCGTCGTGCGAAACCCGTTGTAGGCCACGGCTCCGGTCAATCGGAGAGACCGAGTCAAGGTCGTAGGCTGCACCGTGAGCACCTGAACATGCGCCATCTGATCCTGCGGGATAGTGAACAGCTCGGGATCATTCGGATTCCTCGCGCTGCTCGAGTTCGTGGCGGCGTTCGGTCCCGATGCGTCGCAGCCGGCAAGCCCCAGCATCAGCGCCGATAAAGCAGCCAGAGCAGCCCACCGCCAAAATTTTGCCCGCGCCGTCATCTCCAAGAGCCTCATGGCAGGTTCCTCGTCCCCACTGCTTCCTTCAACTGCTCCAGTGCGGTCATATAAGAGGCCAGCGCCTGGCGATACGCCATCTGAACCGACCGGTAGCTGCGCTCGGCATCCAGAAAATCCAACAGGCTGGCGGCGCCTCGCTTGTACGCATACTCGCTGATGTCGCGCGAATCCTGCGCCTGCTTGAGATACCCGGAGCTGTAGAGTTGCACCACCTCGTCGTTGCTCCTCACCGCCTCATAGGCACTGGCAACATCCGACAGCACCATATCGCTAGCGGCCTGCTGCTGCTCCTGAGCCTGGGTTAGCGCGTACCCGGTACGCGCGATCTCTCCCTGATTGCGATTGAAGACCGGCAAATCAAAACTCACAAAGACCGAGGCCGTGCTCTCGCCCCCCACGTGGGAAAAGTCATAGGCGCCATTCACGTCCACCTTGGCGTTCGCTTTGGCCAGTAGAATCTGACTCTGCGCCGCCGTAATCCCCAATTCCGCGGCGCGGAAGTCGGGCCGTTCGCGCAACGCCTTAGCCTGCAAGTCTTCCAGCTTCGCCTGCAAAGGCTGATACGCCAAATCGCCCACCACGTCGAAGTCGGCCGGCACCGCGTTGTATCCCAGGAGCTGCCGCAGGCCGACCAGCGCCTGCGTCTTCGCCAGCCGCGCTGCGGAAACGTCAGTCTGAAACTGCAGCAGCTGCAGCTTGATCTTCAGATAATCGCCTTCCCCAATGTATCCCGCCTTGAGCTGCGCCTCGCTGATGTCGGCGGTCTGCTGGAAGCTCTTCAGATCCTGCATGGCCAATTGCAGCGTCGATTCCGCCAGCAAAACGCTCACAAACTGCTGCGCCACGCTGAACGCCAGGGTCCGTTCAGCATCGCTAACCTGGGCGCGTGTCTGGGCTGTCTGATCGCGTGCCGCCTGCAAGCGCCGTTGCCGCTTGTGGCCGCGTTCGAACAAGTACCCCAGCCCAATATCGAACTGCTGCACCTCGTTCAGATTATCTCCGGAGAAATTTTGCGGGCTAAAAAATGGGATGAACTGAGTATCTCCCGCCAAAGTCGGATTAGGCCGAAGGTTCGCCGTGATCTCCTGCGCCTGGTTTTGCAGAATTAGAGTTTGCGCCGCCTTCATCGAATGGTTGTGCGCCAGCGCCAGATCGATCGCCTGGTCCAGCGTGACTAGCGTGGTGTTTTGTCCCATGGCGGCCCGCGTCAGCAGCAGCAAAGACATCGCCGCCGGGACAAACTTCCGCAAGTGCTTGAAGCGCATAAGGTTTGAGGTCAAAACGCACTGACCGTGGCGCCGCAGGGTTCGCAGGGATGATCCGGCCCAACCCGCGCTGCACCAAGCTCCATCATCCGTATCATCTTGTAGCTAAGAGTCCTGGTCAGGCCTGAATGGATGTATTGTAATTCACCGCCGCTGCGGCGCACCTCCGATCCCATTCCGAAGCGCCAGCAGACTAGGGTGGGGGGCGACTTGCCCGCGCGCCTATCCAGCGGGAGGTAGGGGATGACGCAGTGGGGCGTCATTTGTGGGTACCTGGGAAGGAACCGCAGCTGGGAACTGGTACGAGTCAGGGTTTTCTGTGCTCCCCTGTGACCCCTGTGGTTAAGCACTTTGGCAGCTCTCAATAAGAGTTCATATCGCCTAGGAATTAATCCGTCGCAGCCCAGTCATTTCTGCGGAGTATCCGCAGACAACTCGGCCAGGCGATGTACTCCCGAACGCCCCAGCGCAAACAGAACCGCCCACACTGCGATTGCCAGCACGTAAACCGTCGCGAACATGATCCCGATCGGCTGCGCGAACGCCGTATGTCCCGGCTGAACTGGTAGGTAGGGATGCCCGCTCGGGTACGCCGCCGCCACCGCCCTAGCCTTTTCGATGGCCAGAACGACTCCCGCGAAGATCACGATCATCAGCACCGCCGTAGTTTTTGGAAAGCGGAAATTGGAACGCATGCTGAACCTCTTTGATAAAAAGTTATCCCACGAGAATCCTGTGCTGACGCGAAGTTGTTCCTGCATCGCGCCGCCGATTACCCCGAAAGCCTCGCTCCACAAGAACGACACCCGCGCCCGCCCACCCGTCGCCACATCGGCTCGCGCTTCGCGAAAAACCGCAATCATCTCCTCGCCGAACTCCTGACGAAAAGACGCGGGATACAGCCGAAGCAGCGTCCGGTATAAGCCCAGCATGGATCAGGTCTCCTTCGCCGCGATCCGCAAGCCGGCCAGCCTTGCGAGATGCTTCATACGCCCCACTTCCAGCAACAGATTCTGCCGGCCAACCTTGGTCAAACCGTAAGCTCTCCGCCCACGGGTCGCTTCGTCCTCCTCATGAGGCTCAATCCAGCCGTCGTCCAGCAAGCGGCGCAGCGCTCCGTAGAGCGTGCCAGTGCTGAGCTTAACCCGCCCCCCGCTCACCTCCTCAACATCCCGCAGAATGGAATAACCATGGCGCGGCTGTTCAGCAAGACTCAGCAAAATGAGCAGTACGGGTTCGGTAAGAGGCAGAGTATTCATATATGGCGCTATGCGATATGTCGCATAGCGCCATATTAGGAGCGCGGCCAATCGAAGTCAAGCGAAACTTATTCATGGCACGGCTGAGGCCACAGCGTATCGATCCTAAGCCAGTTTCCAATCCGTAATTAACCATCTGATCCACAGCAGGTCCGAAACCTGTGACCGGGGTCACTGAGAGGAGCGTTGTAAGGATCGATAATCCACAGCGTGCGGAGCGGTCGTTTCTCCTGGAGCCAACGGATTGCGTCCTGACTTGCGCGAAGCCGAAACGCCCGTCGTAGGGGTTGCTCAAGCCTCTCCCGCCTCGACGACAGCGCCGCAACAGCGCGCAGCCACACCTCTGGCCCCGCCCTCCGCCGGTTGGGAAAGGGCATCCCCACATTCGCAGGAGACTTACATCTCCCTTCTCTCCGCCGCCGGCATTCTGCTGTACTTCGTGTTGCGCTATGCGGTGCGGGCGCCAACCTCCGCCACGCTACTGCCGCTCTATGCGACCCTGCTCATCGGGGGCGTTCCACTCGTCCTCGCGCTTACGCGGAAGCTGATTGCGCGCGAGTTCGGCTCCGACCTGCTGGCCGGCATCTCGATCCTCAGTTCGGTTCTCCTGGGCGAGTACCTAGTCGGATCGATCATCGTCCTGATGCTCTCAGGGGGCGTCGCCCTCGAACACTACGCGACTCGCCGAGCCTCCTCGGTCCTGGATGCGCTCGCCAAACGCATGCCCCAGACTGCACACCGAAGGCTCGGCTCAGCCATCGTCGATATGGCCCTGGAGGAGATCACGATTGGGGACAAACTGGTTGTCTTCCCTCATGAGATCTGCCCCGTGGACGGCGTAGTGGTCGAAGGCCACGGCGTGATGGATGAGTCCTACCTCACCGGCGAGCCCTACGAGATGTCGAAGACGCCCGGTTCGACCGTCTTGTCAGGCGCCATCAACGGTGATACCGCCCTCACCATCGCGGCCGAGAAGCTGGCCGTAGACTCACGCTACGCGAAAATCATGCAGGTGATGAAAGCGACCGGGGAACATCGGCCACACCTGCGTCGCCTGGGAGATCGTCTCGGAGCCTGGTACACGCCGCTCGCAGTCGGCGTGGCAGCACTGACTTGGTTCGTTACCGGCGATCCGTTGCGCTTCCTGGCGGTGGTGGTGATCGCGACCCCGTGCCCGCTCCTCATCGCCATCCCGGTCGCGGTGATTGGCGCCATTTCGCTCTCGGCGCGGCATGGCATCATCGTCAAGAACCCGGCGGTGTTGGAGCAAATCACGATCTGCAAGACCTTGATCTTCGACAAGACCGGGACTTTGACCTACGGGAAACCAACCCTGACGGAGGTCATCTGTGCGCCGGGGTTTAACGAGGAAGATGTCCTGCAAACCGCCGCCAGCCTGGAGCAATACTCCAAGCACCCTCTTTCGGGAGCGATCCTCACAGCAGCCCGAGCGGCAAACCTGCCGCTCGCGCCCGTGAGCCACATGAGCGAGCATCCCGGCAAGGGGCTGAAAGGAAGTGTCGCCGGTCATGACGTCCGCATTACCGGAAGGGGCAGCCTCAAAGGACAGGATTGGCCCTTGCCGCCGCCGGCCTCCGGCATGGAATGCCTGGTCTTGATCGACGGCGAATATGCCGCCGCCTTCCACTTTCATGACGCTCCGCGGAAAGAGAGCAGGTCGTTCATCGACCACCTCGGGCCCCGGCATCAGGTGCAGCGAGTCATGCTGGTTTCCGGAGACCGGGAATCCGAGGTGCGCTATCTGGCGAAACAGGTCGGAATCGCCGAAGTCCTATCCGGCCAGACTCCCGAGCAGAAGCTCGCAATCGTCGTTCATGAGACCAGGAATGGCAGGACGCTCTTCGTTGGGGACGGGATCAACGATGCGCCCGCCCTGATGGCTGCAACCGTCGGCATCGCCTTCGGGCCCAACAGCGACATCACCTCTGAGGCGGCCGATGCCGTGATCCTCACCACCTCGCTGAAAAAAGTGGACGAACTGTTCCATATCAGCCAGCGCATGCGCCGGATCGCTCTCCAGAGCGCGCTCGGTGGCATGTTGGTCAGCGTTCTAGGGATGCTCGTGGCGGCGGCCGGATACCTGCCGGCTTTGGAAGGCGCCATCCTCCAGGAGTTCATCGATCTCGCCGCCGTCATCAATGCGGTTAGAGTGGCCCTGCCCACCAAAGATCTGGCGGACATGCAGTGAGCCTGCCACGCGAACCCAGCTAAAAAGAATTCTGCCTTGGCGCGACTCAGCTGTTCCCGCCGCCGCTGGCGAGCGCCCGCATTCGGCAATTCGGGTCCAGCCGACAACTCCTAAGGAGACGCCGATTAAGCATCTGCGTTCCTGTGCTCCCCTGTGTCCTCTGTGGTTTACGGTTTACGTCGTACACCGAATCAAAGTTTCCCACGGATAAGCACTACAATGGCATCGTTTGATGCTATAATTGATGCCTTGCAAATATGAGAACAACGATAGCACTTGATGACGAGTTAGTACGCATCGCCCAGGAATTCACCGGAGTCTCTGAGAAAGCCGCATTGATTCGCGAAGCCCTCAAGGCCCTAATCGAGCGCGAAAGCGCCCGCAGACTGGCGACCCTGGGAGGCTCCATGCCGCAGTTGAACAATGTTCCGCGCCGCCGAGCGAAGCTGAATTGATTCTTGCAGATACGTCTATCTGGATCGACCACCTTCGTTCCGGAAACAAGGCGCTTACCGAGCAGCTTAACCGCGGCAACATCGTGATCCATCCCTTCATCATCGCGGAGCTTGCTCTTGGATCTCTGCGCGAGCGCGCCAAAACGCTGGCATTGCTCGATCTACTGCCGCAAGTGCGCGTGGCGCAAACCAGCGAAGTGCGCCTAGCGATTGAGGCTCGCCGTCTGTACATCCTCGGCATCGGCCTGACCGACGCACACTTGATAGCTTCCGTATTTATCCATTCGCCCACGCTTCTGTGGACAAGGGATAAGCCGTTGCGCAAGGTCGCGGAGGCGCTAGGCATTCATGCTGGTTTGGCGTAAGCGTAGTGCGTCTGGGGTCGTTTCGTATATTTCTTGACGAACCGCCCTCGCCCAGATACCATAATCCCCAAGTTTGCTCTTCGGAGCAGACCTTGGATTTCATGCAGAGTGGCTGAGGGACGAGCCCTAAGAAGCCACGACAACCGGATCGGAAGGAAACTCCCGGTCGCCCGGTGTCAACTCTCGCCCTACACAGGGGGAACATGAGATTCGGGGTGCAGAATTCCAGCATCTCGTTCCTCTTTTCCCATCAGGGCAAAGAGGATTTCGCTTTTTAGGGCACTTTTACCGGCTCGTCCCACCGCCGCTCGGCTTTCGCAGAGATCAAAGATCGAAAGATCGGATCTCCCGAAGAAGAGAGTGGCTATGAACTACGAACTGCGCTGTCGCGAATGCGGCAAGAGCTGGGGCAACCAGCCACGCTCCATCTGCGACGATTGTTTCTCCCCCCTGGAAGTTTTCTACGACTACGACGCCATCCGCGCCAGCTTTACCCGCGAGAAAATCGCCCAGGGTCCGCCCAGCATGTGGCGCTATTCGGCGCTGCTTCCGCTGCCGGAGAAATACGAGCCCAGCGTCGCCGCGGGATTCACTCCGCTGCTGAAGGCGCCGCGTTTGGCCCGGCAATGGGGCGCGAAGAACATCTATCTCAAGAATGACGCCGTCTGCCTGCCCACGCTCAGCTTCAAGGATCGCGTAGTAGCCGTCGCTCTGGCGCAAGCGCGCAATTTCGGATTCGATACCGTAGCCTGCTCCTCCACCGGCAACCTGGCCAACTCCGTAGCCGCCCAGGCCGCCCGCAATGGCTTCCACTCCTGGATATTTATCCCCGCCGATCTGGAGCCCGCCAAAATTATCGGCACGCAAGTTTACGGCGCGAAGCTGGTGCGCATCGCCGGCAGCTACGATCAAGTGAATCGCCTGTGCTCGCAGATCGCCGACGAACATCACTGGGGCTTCGTAAACGTCAACCTGCGCCCCTACTACGCCGAAGGCTCCAAGACCGTCGGCTTCGAGATCGCCGAGCAACTAGGCTGGCGCTTGCCCGACAATATTGTTGTCCCCATGGCCGGCGGGTCGTTGATTACTAAAATCAAAAAGGCGTTCAACGAGCTGATCGAACTCGGCCTCGTCGAGCCTAAGCAGGTAAAGATTTTCGGCGCGCAGGCCACTGGATGCTCTCCGATTTCGACTGCCGTCAAAGCGGGAGCAACCGACATCGAGCCGCAGAAGCCGTCCACGATCGCGCGCTCGCTGGCCATCGGCAACCCCGCCGACGGACACTATGCCATCAAAGCCATCACCCAAAGCGGCGGCTGGTCCGAAGATGTAACCGATCCCGAAGTCGTCGAATGCATCCAGCTGCTAGCCGAGTCTGAAGGCGTCTTTACGGAGACCGCTGGCGGCGTAACTGTAGGCTGCGCCCGCAAACTCTACCGCCAGGGCCGCATCAAGCCGGAAGAAACCACAGTCCTGTGCATCACCGGCAACGGCTTGAAGACCACGGATGTCCTCACCGGCGAGTACGAGTCCGAAGTCCCAATCGCGCCCAAGTTAGCTGAGTTTGAGAATTATCTCAGCAAGACCCTGCAAGTGGCCGAGGCCGTAGGAGCCTAGCATGACTATCGTCGTGCAAATTCCCACCGCCCTCCGCCGCCACACCGCAGGCACAGCCAAATTCACCTGCTCGGCCGCAAATCTGATCGAGCTATTCTCCGTTCTCGACCAGCAATTCCCCGACCTAAAACCCCACCTGCGCGACGAAGCCGGCCAAATCCGCCGCTTCCTCAACGTCTACGTAAACGAAGAAGACATTCGCTTCCTAGGCGGCAACACCTACGCCTTCAACGACGGCGACGAAGTCCTCCTAGTCCCATCCATAGCCGGCGGCTGCCAACTCTGATTAATTCCGTTTTTTCCTGTGCTCACCTGTGCCTCTCTGTGGTTAAGCCGTGCCGCGATCACGCCCCCCCTTAACCGTTGCGCGAATCGTTCCCTGAGCCAACCGAGCCGCAATCTCATCCCCCGCCTTCACCAGCCCCGCATCCTTCAGCAATGCCCCCGAGGCGTCGAACACCAAAGCGTACCCACGCCCCAGAATCGCCAGGGGCGAAAGCGCCTCCACCTGCCCGGCAAGCTGCTCCAAGCGTCCCCGTCGCTGCTGGAGCACAGACCGCTCGGCCGCGGCCATTGCAGCTCTCTTTGCGTCCAGTTCCTTCCCAATCCCGGCCAAAATCCGCCGCACATCGTAATGCCGAACGGCAGCCGATAAACTTTCGAATCGCCGCCGGCACCCCTCGAACACGTCTCTCTGCGCTTGCCCCAACCGGTAAATCAACTCATCCACCCGCTGCTGCCGCCGCCGGATTAAATCCATCATCCGTGCAAATGCCCCATGCTGCGCCAGCTCGGTAAGATTCTGCCGCGATATCAGCAGGTGATAGCGCATAGCTTTCTCTACCCGCGACTGCAAACTCTCCACCTGCTCTTCGATCTCCTGTCGCGACCGGATGACCAGCTCCGCCGCCGCCGAAGGCGTGGGTGCGCGCAAGTCCGCCACGAAATCCAGAATCGTGAAATCGGTCTCGTGCCCCACCGCGGAAATCACCGGAATCTCCGAGTCCGCTACGCCCCGCGCCAGGCCCTCGTCGTTGAACGCCGCCAAGTCTTCTGCCGACCCGCCGCCGCGCGCCACGATGATCACATCCACATTGCGCGCCCGATTGAAATATCGAATGCCCGCCGTCACTTCCGCTGCCGCAGCTTCGCCCTGCACCTGCGCCGGAAAGATCACCACATTCGCCGAATGATGACGCCGTTGCAAGACATTCAGAATGTCGCGCAGCGCCGCCGCCTGCGGAGAAGTCACCACCCCGATCCGCTGCGGCAAAGCGGGAATCGCCCGCTTGCGCCCCGCGTCGAACAATCCCTCCGCTTCCAACTTCGCCTTCAGTTGCTCGAACGCAACCTGCAGCGCGCCCGCGCCCTTCGGCTCCAGGTACTCCGCCGAAATCTGCAACTGCCCGCGATCTTCATAAATCGTGACTCGCCCGCGCACCACCACCTGCATCCCGTTTTCAGGACGAAATCGCAGCAGCCGCGCCTGCGAGCGAAACATGACCGCGCTCAGTTGAGAATTCTGATCCTTCAAGGTGAAGTAAAGATGCCCCGAGTCGTGCGCCCGAAAATTCGATATCTCGCCTTCCACCCAGGTATCGCCGTACTCGCGCTCAATATGCGTGCGCACCGCCGCCACCAGATCCCGCACCGTCCAAATGCGCCGCTCCGGCGGCTTAAAGCTGAACCCAAGCTGATCGAGCGAAGCCATGCAAAGAAGTCTACAGTCGCAGTGGTTCCGTTGCTACCGCACCGGCAGGCTTTGAAGGGCGCGGCTTTGAGCCTGCCCACCCCGAAGGGGCGGGATTGGGAAAACCCGACACGGGAGCCGGGAAACAGAAACTTAAGCAGACTCTGATGAATCGTCTGTGCTCCCCTGTGGTTTTACGCTTCTGCGTAGGGCAGATGATCGTAGTTTTCCTAAAGCTGGTTCCGGTGCTGTTCCAGAGCAATGCGCACCAGTTGGCTCCGGGTTCGCACCCCGGTTTTCGAGAAGAGTTGCTGCAGCGTCGCCTTTACCGAGCTTTCGGAGATTTCCATTCGATCGGCAATCTCCTTGTTCCCCAAGCCCTCGAACACACTCGATAGCACTTTCCGCTCGCGGTCGGTGAATCGTCCGCTTCTGGACTTTTCCTGTGCTCCGGTCGGGCACATGGCCTCCTGCAGGAGTTCCCTCGCGAACCAGACCTTCCCCGCGATCACGTCGCGGATCCCCTCGATGAGCGATGCCGCTGACTCGTGTTTCATAAAAATTCCAGAAACGCCGCTGCGAATCAAATCCGCCGCCTGTTCTCTGGCCACGCCCGCGGTGACTACCAGAATCTTGCCGCTAAAACCCTGTTGCCTCGCCAAACTCATAAACTCACGGCCATCGCTGCGACCTAGGTCGAAGTCGAGCAGTACGATGTCGACATGGGCGGTTTCCAATGTTTCCAGGGCCTGTTCCCCGGAGTGACAATGTGCAACCACGCGCAGTCCTGGCTCCGCCGCCAGCAGTCGCGCCACACTTTCCCGGAACAAGGCGTGATCATCCACCAGCAGGATCGCTATTTCGCGCTTCGCCGTTTCAGGCATGCATAACTTCCTCTACCGTCACCACGGTGGGCACGATCACCACAAAGCAGCACCCCTGGGGAGTCGCTTCATGCAACAATTCGCCGCCGAAGCTTCGCATGATCGCTCGGGAAACGTAGAGCCCCAGACCCGTGCCCTCAGCATCCGGACGGAAGGGGCGAAACAGGCTTTCGGGGCGCGCGATTCCGACTCCGCTGTCTTCAAACCGGATCGCCACATGTTGTTCCTTAGACCGCGTACTGATGCGTAATTTCTTAACCTCCGTCGACTCCATCGCCCGCCGGCTGTTCTTCACCAGATTCAGGAACACCTGAATCAGGCCGTAGCGGTCGGACCACACCAGCGGTACGCGCTCTTCCACCTGCCATTCGATCTGGATGTCGGCTTCCCGAAAAGCTCCCTCGACCAGCACTCGCAATTCGTCGAGAACCGAGGTCAGCTCCACCGTTGCCACCTCTGAGGGGCCTGTCTTTACGCTCAGGGCGGATATTCTTTCCAGGCTCTGGATCAACGAGTTCAGCGCCTGAAAATCCTCGTTGCCCTCGAGTCCCGGCACGCGCGAAAGATTCTTCTGCAGGATCATAGCTGCCCCGCACAGATTCCTCACCTCATGAGCCATAGCCGTCACCAGGATTCTGCTGCTCTTCAAAAGGTGATCCAGACTTAAGTCTTCCCGGCTACGGAGATCCTCTGACAGATCCACTACGACCGCCGCCAGGCGCGGTCCGGAAATTGTCTTGTAGGTCGAAAACCACACCCCTGCCAGAAACATCTCACCCGTACAGCGCTGGCCCTTGCACTGCAACGTTGTCCGAAACGCGGTGGCGGGTTGCGCCTGAATGATGGTCTGTAAGGACGGAAGATAGGAACTGATGGATTGCCCGTTCAAGGACTCTGCCCCGGGCGCAAGCAACTGCTGAGCCGCCTGGTTGGCCAGGGAAATTCTGCCGTCCAGGTCGATGGTCACAATTGCGGCAGGACTACTGTCCACCAAAACCTGAAGCTGGCCTTCCGCGTCACGCCGCCGCTGCACTTCGCTCTCCAGTTGTTTCACGTGCTCCAACGCGATGCGGCGATTTCGCAGCAACTCTGAGACAAAGAGACTGGTCCCGCAAAATCCCATTGAACTCAGCAGCAGCCGAACCACCGCCTCATCGCCCGGCAGATTGCTGAAGGCCTCCTGCAGGCCTGCGCACAGCAAGGCCACCCCGATGGCCTGAGTCCGCGACAGAAATCCGCTCACGATAATGATGGGAAACAGATACAGAAATCCCAGCGAGACCGGCTTCGTCAGCCAATCAGAAGTGGCTAACAGTACAACCATCAGGCCCGCCACGGTCAGAAACTTCGTGCGGTGCGCAGGCGCAAAGATCGAAAGCAGGCTTCTCATCCCTGTCATCCATGTTCTCCCGGCTGAGCCCCGCAAGGAAACGGCTTTTCAATGGGAACCAAAAGATAATGCTCCGGCCAAAAGATAGCTTACAACGCCGTGAAGATAGGTTTCCGGTCGCCTCGCTTATTTTGCACAATACTCCTTAAGCTTGGGATTTTAGCGTGCAGCCAAAACCTCGGAACCTGTGTCGCTGAAGAGAGTGCTGCGGCCTGTTTATACACCGTAGGTGTGAACCAAAAAAGCAGTCGCCGCGGGTCAAGGCGGGAACGGGCTTGTGAAAGGATTCTGTCAAGATGGCATATTATCGGTATTCCATTGAGTACCATCTAACGCCCCGGGGTTGGATAACGGGTACTAAGTCTCACTTCGACAAAACCGAAAGAGCAATCAATCCCCCGGAAGACCGTCTGGAAACCTGGGTGATCGAGGTAGAGCAAAGTCCCGGCTATTCGACAGAAGAAGTGGATTGGAAGTGCATCTGGACGGATTCGCAAAAGGAGTCCGAGAAAAAGCTGCTGTTAGGTAAATTTCCGCCTCCATCCCGATTCCCCAGACAGCCCAGCAGGTTCGTGACCTAGAAACCTGGAGTCTACGTATTCTGTCAGACCCTAACGGCGCAAGCGCCCCGCCACATAGAAGAGCAACGACAACACCACGCTCACCACAATCGAGGTCGCCAACGGAAAGTAAACGGTCGTGTTCCTCCCGCGAAAAACCATGTCTCCCGGCAAACGCCCCAACGGAAGATTAGTCCTGCCCAGAAAGAACAAAACTACTCCGACCGCAACCAAAACGACGCCAAAGAAGATCAGAATTTTGCCCATCTCAGCCATCGGCTTCAGTCTAAATCACTGATACGGCGCCAGCCGTTCCAGGGTCTTTCACTTTGCACTGACAAGTACTTGACAACACCAAACTCCTGCCCTAGCATTTCTGACATGCTCGAGCATCGTCCGCGTCGCCGCCACGCGCATTCCTCGCTCCGGCCTCTGCCCCAGCGCGCCGCTGAGGACCTGCGCTTCATCCGCGAGACCATGGAACGCTCTTCGTCCTTCACCGCCGTGCCTGGCTGGGGACAGGTTGCCATGGGCCTGACCGCGCTGGGCGCTGCCTGGATTGCGCGCCAGCAGACTCTGCCCTCCACTTGGCTGCAAGTCTGGCTGGGCGAGGCCGTAATCGCCGCCGCCATCGCTTTCACCGCAACCTGGACCAAAGCCCAAAGGGCTGGTTTGCCCCTGACCAGCGGCCCCGGCCGCAAATATGCTCTCAGTGCGATGCCGCCCATGGCCGCAGGCGCCCTGCTGACTCTCTTCCTCTACCGCGCCGGCCTGACCCGCAACTTGCCCGGCGCATGGTTGCTGCTCTACGGAACCGGCGTCGTGACCGGTGGGGCATTTTCGGTCCCCAGCGTTCCCGTGATGGGCTTGGGCTTCATGCTCACGGGCGCGGCCGCGTTGTTGTCGCCTCTGGCCTTCGGAGATTTTTTCATGGCCGCAGGCTTCGGCGGTCTGCACGTCGCATTCGGCATCTGGATCGCGAGGAAGCACGGTGGCTAAACCGAAACGATCCATCGCCGAATCAGTGGATGCTCAGCCCAAGCCCGCCGCATCGCGCCCTCGTGCCGGCCGGGAACTGCCCGAACTCGACCGCCGCATTCACGAGCGCATCCGCCTCGGCATCGTCAGCGCGCTCGCCATCAATGACTCGCTCAGCTTCAACGATCTCAAGCGCCTGCTGAAGACCACCGACGGCAACCTCAGTGTCCATGCCCGCAAGCTGGAAGAGGCCGAATATATCGCCTGCAACAAATTCTTCGAGGGTCGCGTCCCGCGGACTGAATACCGCCTCACCGCCGCCGGCCGCAAAGCCCTGGAGCAATATCTGCGGCAAATGGAAGAACTGATCCGCATCACCCGTGAGGAATAAGCGTCCTAATTTTTAGGCACCGGCAAACTCTGAACTAAAACAGCGAACCGGGAACTGCAATCCTGTCCCTCACGGATGCTAAAATCCCCCTCCATGGCAACCCGGTTCATAGCAGCTCTGTTCTTTGCCGCAACCGTACTAGCGGCGCAAAGCGTCTCCGAAGTCGAAATCACCGCCGAACCCCATCATCACTTGGCCCTTGAGAACGCTTACGTCCGCGCCTTCAAGGTCGAAGTTCCACCCGGCCAGGCAACCCTCATGCACCGCCACCGCCACGACTACATTTACGTAGTTTTGGGCCGCACAGAAATCTCCAATGAAGTGGAAGGCAAGGCGCCAGTCACGATGAAGTTGCAAGATGGCGAGACCCACTCGCTCGACGGCGGCTTCGCCCACATCGCCGCCGTCACCGGCGACACTCCCTTCCGCAACATCACCATCGAACTGCTGCAGGATAAGCAGGCCCGCAAATCGCCCCCGCCCAAGTGGGACGACGAACGCGGCCTGCGCGTGCTCGACGGCGGCACCATCGATATCATGTTCGTGAAAGACGGCGTGCGAGTTTCGGAGGTCGATCTCCAGCCCGGCGGCATGATCCCCCGCCATCATCACTCCGGCCCGCATCTGGTCGTCGCCATCACCGACATCGATCTGCGCTCTGAGGTCGCCGGCAAGCCTCCCACCGAGACCAAACTGCAGGCCGGCGACATCAAGTGGGTGCCCGGCAACATCACCCACACCGTAATGAACGTCGGCAAACAGCCAGCCAGGTTGGTGTCGCTGGAGTTCCACTGAGGGCTCCAACCGCAATGGGACAGCAGGAGAAGGATCGATGGTCTTAACCTACAACCGGCACCTGGCGCGGGCCATATCCATCGGGACGGGCCGGCGCCCTCCTACTCCCGTGGCGGAGTAATCACGGACGCCAAGTTACTCCGCCGACGATAATCGCCAATTTCCGGCTGAAAAACGCCATTCGGACACCCTCAGGCAACCGTCCTAAGGATTGGACCCTCTGAGTAAAAAGTGCAGTTTCGGGCTTTGCCTCGAGCTATGATTTCAATTCAGTGAAAATAAATCTGACCCGCCCTCTGGCCAATGAGGACTTTGAATGCGACGGAAGCCAGTCTCTGTACTTGTGTGCCTAGCATGCCTTCTGTGGGCCCTGGCCGCGATTTCGCCAGCCCAGACTACCGCGCCCCAGGACCGTATCCTGCAAGCGATCGACGGACGCCAGATGAGCGCGCTCCGGGGGAACATTCATCCCCTGGCCCGGCCCGAGTTCGACCAAGGCCGAATGAACGCGCTCATGCCCCTTCAAGGCGTCACGTTGAACTTCAAGCTTTCCGCCAGCCAGCAGGCGGATCTCGAGGAGTTGATGGTCGAGTTGCAGGACCCCGCCTCGCCCAGCTACCACAAGTGGCTGACGCCGGAGCAATATGCCGCGCGCTTCGGCATGAGCCAGGACGACCTCGATCAGGTAACCACCTGGCTGCAGGCGCAAGGCTTCACCGACATTCACATCTCCAACAGCCGCACCCGGATGTCATTCAACGGGACAGTGGCTCGCGTCGAGGCCGCTTTCCGCACCGAAATGCACGATTACGCCGTGAATGGCGAGACTCACTACGCCAACGCGAGCGAGCCCTCGTTGCCCTCGGCCTTTTCCGGCACCGTGATGGGCTTTCGTCATCTCGATAACTTCCGGCCCAAGCCGCGCGTGCGCCGCCCAAACGCGCACTTCACTTCCAGCGTCTCTGGAAGCCACTTCCTCACACCGGGTGACGTGGCCACGATTTACGACATAACCCCGCTTTATGCCGCGGGCATCGACGGCACAGGCATCACCATTGCGGTAATCGGACAGACATTCATCAACGTTGCCGATGCCAACACTTTTCGGATCAATGCCGGCTTGTCCGTGAATCCGCCTCAACTCTTTCTGGCGCCAAACACCGGAGCCTCGACTACCTTCGCTTCCGACCTGGACGAAGCTAACCTTGACGTTGAGTGGGCCGGCGGCATTGCCAAGAACGCGACCATCCTCTTTGACTATGCCGGCGCCAGCGGCAACGTCTTCGATGCCCTGCAGGATGCAATCGACTTCAATCGTACCGCTGTAATTAGCATCAGCTACGGCAACTGCGAGGCCAACATCGGCGCGCCGTCGGTGTTGCAAAGTTTTCGCACCCTGATCCAGCAGGGGGTGGTGCAAGGCCAAACCCTCAGTGCGGCTGCGGGCGATAGTGGCGCCGCGGATTGCGAAGCCGCCACTTCTACCGTAGCCACCACCGGTCTAGCCGTAGACTTTCCCGGTGTAATTCCCGAGGTCACATCGGTGGGCGGGAGCGAGTTCAACGGCGACAACACCTTGGGCGCCGATGCTCCCTACTGGGCGGCGGCCAGCGGTTCGGACAACATCAGCTCCGCTCTAACCTACATCCCGGAGATGGCATGGAATGATTCGCCGGTTACTGGCGCCGGCACAACCTTGGCAACAACACTTTCCGCCACCGGCGGGGGCGCAAGTACGGTGTTTACCAAACCAGCCTGGCAGACGGCCGCTCACGCCCGCCGACGGCCAGCGCGATGTGCCCGACGTGACTCTCCCGGCCTCCCCCAACCACGATGGTTACCTGGTGTGCTCGCAAGGTAGTTGTGTAAGCGGTTTCAGGGAGACTGCCGGCGGCAACCTGAATGTTTTTGGCGGCACTTCCGTGAGTGCGCAAGTTTTCGGAGGCATTCTCGCCCTCATCAACCAGGCGACAAAGTCCGCCATCGGACTGGGCAACGCGAACCAGGAACTTTACGCCCAGGCGGGGACGTCTGCCTTCCACGACATCACCTTGGGGAACAACAAAGTGCCCTGCACCTCGGGCAGCCCAAATTGCCCAACCAGCGGTGCCCTCCAGATCGGTTTCACCACTGGAACTGGATACGACCAAGTCACCGGCCTGGGCTCGGTGGACGTCAACGTTCTAACCCGGGCATGGCCGGGATTCAATCTGACGCCAACGTCTACGACGACTACGATTGCCTCTTCCAACCTCAACGCCCCTGCGGGCGCGACCGTTACCTTTACCGCAACCATAGCGTCGGCGGCATCTGGCGGACCTGACATCACAGGAAACGTGCAGTTCACCGTCGATGGCAGCAACGCCGGCAGTCCCGTGCCCGTAACATTCGTCAGCGGCCAGGGGTTTGTAGCGACTTTCTCCACCAGCACACTGGCTCCCGGTGCGCATGCCGTGGCCGCCGTCTACGCGGGCGCAACCACGAACTACGCGGCGTCAACCGCGGCGCCGATTACGGAAACGGTCGGCGCCAAGATCGCAACCTCCGTCGCCGTGGTGTCATCGAACCCCACCGCCGCCGCCGCCACCAGCATCACGTTCACCGCTACCGTGACCCCGGCATCA
Source organism: uncultured Acidobacteriaceae bacterium (assembly GCA_963735545.1). Classification (GTDB taxonomy): domain Bacteria; phylum Acidobacteriota; class Terriglobia; order Terriglobales; family Acidobacteriaceae; genus PALSA-270. Next base: position 439,379 of record CAVTLU010000007.1, on the reverse strand, counting down.
GCGGGACCGGCGATCACCGGAACGGTGCAGTTCGTGATCGATGGCGCCAATTCCAGCAGCCCCGTACCAGTGAGTAACAGTCAGGCGTCTATCACCACCAGCGCCCTGGCCACCGGCTCGCATACGATTGCCGCGGTTTACTCCGGCGATTCCGGCTACACCGGCTCAACTTCGCCGAATATCACTCAGACCATCACTGGCGGATTCAGTATCGCCGGAAGCGCCGTCACTATCGCGACTCCCGGAAGCATGGGAATGTCGACGATTACCGTTACTCCGGGCACCGGCTTCACCGGCACAGTAAATCTCACGTGCACCCCGCCCGCCTCGGGGGAGATTACGTGCTCATTCGGCTCCGCAACCTCGGTTAGCATCACCACCGCGGCCAGCCAGACGGCAATGCTAACCGTCAGCACCACGGCGGCCCACGCCAAGTCCACAACCTCAGCCGATGCTCGTCCAAATCGCTCTGGAAGGCTTGGCTGGTTTACCGCCAGCGGTGGCGCTTTCTTCGCCGGAATATTCGCCATCGGCGTCCCCTCGCGCCGCCGCAAATGGCTGGTGATATTCGGCCTGCTGCTATGTGTCATGCTGGGAGTGGGAGTAGGCTGCGGCGGAGGCAGCAGCGGAGGAACTACAATCACCGACCCGGGCACCGCTGTCGGCAGTTACACGGTCGTAGTAACCGGCACCAGTGGAAGCTTCTCGCAATCGGGCAATGTGACGGTTACGGTTCAGTAGCTTTGAAGGAGCGCCGCTTCAGCCGCGCCGGTCGACTCAAATACAAATACAAAAGGGCACGGCCACAGGCCGTGCCCTTTCAAACCGTCACCAATATGAAGCCTTTCAGCCGGTCGCAAACCAGCTAGCTATTCTCCCCGCCGGCCCGCTTCCACGACATCAACTCCCCAATCGTAGACCCGCCGGTGCTAGACACCGGATGCTTGTAAGCTTCGACCTCGGTACGCGAAGCCTCCTCGCCCACCGCCTTGATGCTCAACCCGACTTTCTTCTCTTCCGGATTCATCTTGATGATCTTGTACTCGTGCTCGCTCCCCGGCTCCAGATGAATCGGCTGGCCGTTCGCGTCCACCGCCTCGGAATTGTGGCACAGGCCTTCGATACCCTCGCTGATTTCCACAAACGCGCCAAAGCTGGCCACGCGCAGAACCTTGCCGTGCAGCACGTCGCCGACATGGTGCTGCTCGAAGAACGTCTCCCAAACATCCGGCTGCAACTGCTTTACGCCCAGCGATAGGCGCCGCTTGTCCGGCTCGATCGCCAGCACGATCGCCTTTACACGATCGCCCTTCTTCAGCACTTCCGAAGGATGCTTCACCCGCTTAGTCCAACTCAGATTGCTCACATGGACCAGCCCGTCAATGCCGTCTTCGATTTCAATGAACGCGCCGAAGTCGGTCAGGTTGCGCACCCGCCCTTCAACCGTCGCGCCCACCGGATACTTCTCATGCAGCGCGTCCCAGGGATTAGTCGCGAGCTGCCGCATTCCCAGCGAAATCCGCCGGTCCGACGGGTTCACGCTGAGCACCACGCAATCCACCTGATCGCCCACATTCACCAGCTTCGAAGGATGCTTCATGCGCTTCGACCAAGTCATCTCGCTCACGTGGACGAGCCCTTCGATTCCCTGCTCCAACTCCACAAACGCGCCGTAATCGGTGACGCTGATAACGCGTCCGCTAACATGCGCGCCCACCGGATAGCGATGCTCCGCATCCAGCCACGGATCGGGCGTCAACTGCTTGAAGCCCAGCGAAACCCGCTGCTTATCTTTATCGAACTTGAGCACCTTGACCTGAATTTGATCGCCCACATTCACCAGGTCGCGCGGATGGGTGAGCCGTCCCCACGACATGTCGGTAATGTGCAGCAACCCATCGAGTCCGCCCAGATCCACGAACGCGCCATACTCGGTCAGGTTCTTGACGATGCCGGTCAGCACCGAACCCTCTTCCAGGTGCTCCAGCGTCTTCGATTTCTTCTCGTTCTGCTGCTCTTCCAGAATCTGCTTGCGCGAAACCACGATGTTGCCGCGCTTCTTATTCAGCTTGATGATGGCAACTTCCAGCGTCTGCCCCTTGGACGCATCCAAATTCCGCACCGGACGCAAGTCCGCCTGGGAGCCCGGCAAAAACGCGCGCGCACCCATGATATCGACCGTCAACCCACCCTTGATGCGCTCTACCACCACCGCCGGAATCGGCCGCTTCTCGTTGTAGGCTTTTTCAATCTCATCCCAGGCCCGCAACCGCTGCGCCTTCTGGTGAGAAAGATTGATGTAGCCTTCCTCGGCCTGACCCTTTTCCCGCATGACGGCAATCTCATCGCCGGGCTTGAACCGCGGATTGCCTTCGTGGTCCAGCACCTCGGACAGGGGCAGCATGCCCTCCGACTTGGCGCCGATATCCACCACGACATGCGTCGGCGTCAACTTTAGCACCGTGCCTTTGAGAACATTGTCCTCACCGGCCGCTTCCTCGCTCTCGGTCGTGAACGTCTCGAGTGCGGCGGCGAAGTCGTCGGGGGCCGGAGTCGAAACCGGTTTTTCGTCCTGAATCTGTGCGGCTTGAGGCGGAACTGCCTGAAGCCGGGGCGCGGGCTGGAGCGTTGGGCCCTCAGAGGATTCCACGGTCTCCTCGACTACGGAAGTCGAGTTCGCAGAATCCAGATTGCGGGCAGTGCTGTCGTCGAACAAGATGATGGCCTCTCAGTGTATCTCGCACTTCAGTGCGGGACCGATGCGGGTTGCTCAGCGCGGACTGCTGGTGTGAGTCTTAAGTTTGTGATGGGCCCGTTCTGGCGAACGTGCCTGAACAATTCCAGCGGCCGGACATTACAACAATCACTCGCATCCAAAGGGTACCCTTCGACTATAGCAACCGCTCGCAAACAGTGTCAAACACCAATCTGGGTCAAAATCCGCCACAGCCAAGGCTTTGTTAACGCGAGGTTACAGGCTCGCGATCCGTGTTTCCTGTGCTTCCCCGTGCTCCCCTGTGGTCTACGATTTGCCTCATGCGTGTGGCGCGGGCACTCCTGCCGCAACTGCCGAAACCACCCGCGCCGCCAAGTTCCGAAAGCCCCCGCAATCTGCTACCCTGCGGTCCCATGGACTACCTCTGGACCCCCTGGCGTTACGCCTACGTAACCACCGCCGGAAAGATATCCGGCTGCGTCTTCTGCGACCTCCCCAAAGAAGGCGACGACGCCAAGGTCCACATCGTCCTCCGCGCCCAGCATTGCTACATCGTGCTCAACGCCTACCCGTACACACCGGGCCACGTAATGATCGTCCCCTTCGAGCATCTAGATGAACTGCACAAACTCCCCCCCGAAGCCGCCCAAGAGATGATGGCCCTAACCCAGAAAATGGAAGGAGTCCTACGCACGCTCTACACCCCCGACGGCATCAACCTCGGCATGAACATCGGCAAAGCCGCCGGCGCCGGCGTAGCCGGCCACATCCACATGCACGTCCTCCCCCGCTGGGTAGCCGACGCCAATTTCGTGTCGGTCATAGGCGAAACCCGAATCCTCCCCGAAACCCTGGACATGACCTACGAAAGAATCAAAGGCGCCCTGAAATAGCACGTGTGGCGCGGGCGCCCCCGCCCGCGCCTGCCGACACCACCAAAGCCCCAAGGTGGACTAGCACCGCTCCTTCCCATAAATATGGTAATATGGGATAATGAAAACCACCCTCGAAATTCCCGATTTCCTATTCCGCCGCGCCAAGTCGGTCGCTGCCGAACGGGGCATCCCTCTGCGCCAGTTCGTCACCGAAGCGGTCCAGGAAAAACTGAAAACAACGTCTCCCGAAAGGCCCTGGATGAAACATCTAGGAGAACTCAAACACCTCCACAAGGAAAGAAAGCAAGTCGAAAAGCGCGTGGAAGAAGCCTTCGAACAGATTGACCGCGAAATCTGGAAATGATTCTCGACACCAACGCCTTGTCGGCCGCAGCAGACGCCGATCCCACGGTCATAGCCCACCTAGCTCGCGCCGATCAGGTGGCAATTCCCGTGATCGTCCTGGGAGAGTATCGCTACGGCATCGCCCAGTCTCGAAACCGCGCCGCTTACGCAAACTGGTTGAAGGGCCTGCTCAATGACTGCCTGGTGTTAGACATCAATGACCCAACCACGCATCACTACGCCGAGATCACCCTCGAATTAAGGCGAAAGGGCACCCCAATTCCCACCAACGACATTTGGATTGCAGCCCTTTGCCGGCAGCATGCTCTTCCCCTGCTAAGCCGCGATCGGCATTTCGACTTGGTGCCAGGAAACAAACGGATTGCCTGGTGAGCGCGGTGAGGCAACGTGTGGCGCGGGCGCCCCCGCCCGCGCCTGCCTGTAGCGGCAACCCTGTTTCCCCCATCACCACAAACTCGGCCCATGCTCATTCGTCACAGCCCGCGGGATTCCCCCTCCCCACCCCGCAAAATCCCCCAAGCTTCCCGATACCTCTCAAACTTCGATCTCCTCCTCCGACTCCCGCCAAACAATTTCATTGACCTCATCCCCACAAACACCGCCGCCGGAAACACATACCAAGCATCTTCCGGCACGATGTAGGCCACCAGCGCATCAATCTCCTCCGCCCGATACGCATCCTGCGAGTTGCCCATGCGAACGAAAACTGTACGCGCCGTCCTCCCCCGCCCGATGCGCCGACTTCACCTGCACCCGCCACAACCCCGCCCCGCCATCCACAATAAAGTCGTATCGATCGCTGTCCCCCCAAGTCTTCGACACCCCAAACCCCAGCGCCGCAGCCTTAGCCATAAACGCCGCCTCCGCCACCTCCCCCAACCGCTTCCCCGTAACCACTCGCGAAGAGCGGTCAAGTGTGGTGCCGGAAAGTGTGGAGCGGACACTCTTGTCCGCGACCTCGTCACCACGACGCCCCAGTTTCCGTCCCCGACCCCTCCGCCCAGACGGCTCCGCCTCCCACAACGACCCACCGTCCGCCACCCCCATCAAATCCCCCACCACCACGCCAAGACTCATAACCCAATCTCCCTTCGGATTTGTCATTCCGAGCCGTTCGCAGCCGAGCAAAGCGAGGCGAGAACGAGCGAGGAATCTGCAGTTGCCTGCACCCTCCAGAAACCCAACCCACCCCAAACACAAAAACCCCCTCGGACGCTCCCGTCCGAAGGGGCTTCTTCAGCCATCCGGCTATCTATCTATGATCCCAATCCCCGCAAATCTAAGTCAAGGCAAAACCCGCCCCAATCCCGAACCCCATCCCAAAACGGGACGCAGCAGGGGCGCACACCGGCGACCCCGCGACACAAACACCAGCCCCGAAGGCGCGACATACGATAGTCCAGGACATAAGTCCTGGGACCGACCAAATAAACGATTCACGCCCCGCAGGGCGCCAGAATGCTTGTCGGAGCGAACCCGCATTGCCACCAATGCTATCCTTGGGAAGGCAAACCCATGAGCACCGCAAAACATGACGTCGAACAACTTCTGAACAAACTCCCTGACGACTGCTCGGTGGAAGATATCCAATACCATCTGTATGTCCTGGACAAGGTACGGCGGGGATTGGAAGATGCCCGCGTCAACGGCGCCATCCCTCAGGAACAAGTCGAAGCGCACCTCAGTAAATGGCTCACCGAATAGTCTGGGCACAACGCGCGATTCGAGACCTCGAAGCCATCGCCGACTATATGCCCAGGACTCTCCTGCCTACGCCGGCGTAGTTGTGAGAATGTCCCAAACAAAGACTAACGCCGCGTGCCCCACGACTCCGGTCTGGTCCGAGGAATTTGCTCGAAACTGACGAACGTGCGTGCCTTTGAGCCGGGTCCCGCCTTTCGAAAACCACGATACGTCGGGCACCCGGCTAATGATATTTACTGTGGTAGGGATCTCCGTATATGCTGATCCACATGTTCAACCAGCGACATGCGGTCAATGAGGTCTTCACTCCGCGCCGAACGGACGTTAACCGCGAGATCTACGTAGACCGTCTCGAACTAGAAAAGGAGCTCAGTCGAACCTTATCCGGCTCACTGCATACTATTGTCTTCGGTGAAAGCGGAAGTGGGAAGTCGTGGTTATACAAGAAAGTACTCGCCGACATGAAAGCACAGATCGCAACTGCGAACTGCGCAAACGCGCTAAGATTCAACTCACTAACTGAGGAGATACGCCATGTCGTCGTATCCGAAAGTCCGAAGCGGCTGGCTGAGGTTCAGGAGGAGATGGGCGCTGGCGTCAAAGCCTTCGTCGCTGAAGCAGGACTCAAGAGCACACGGAAGTACGAGTTCAGTGAGTCCGATCCTCTGCTCGAATGCTTCCGACTTCTACGGCATAAGGCGGGAGACGGAACTGCAGTTCTCGTTGTTGACAACTTGGAACTGATTTTCGGCTCCGAGCAGCTCATGAATGAGCTTGCATCGATTATTACACTTTTGGATGACAGCAGATATGCAGAATACAAGGTCAAGCTATTGATAGTCGGGGTCCCGAGCGGAGTGAAGGACTATCTTTCGACGACACAAGCAAGCGTAGCAAACCGAATTTCTGAGATCTCCGAAGTGTCAAGCCTATCGCAGACGGAGGTTGCCTCTCTCGTTGAGAAGGGCTTTGTAGATCTACTCAAAGTGAACATTGATGGGCCGACTCTACAGTCCTGGCAAGAACACATCTTCGAAGTCACGATGGGGTTTGCCCAGCACGTGCAAGAATACTGCGAGCAACTTGGGTATATCGGGGAAGATGCAAACTGGGTCGCGACAACCGAGCAGCTGAAGTTCGCCGACATGGCGTGGCTAAAGAAAGGACTCAGCCAAGCATCGGGAATTATCGCCGGCCTCATGAACGAGCGAGAGACGAAGGTTGGACGGCGGAATCAAATCCTCTTCGTCCTTGGAAAAATAAGCAAACGCGTCTTTCATGTCGCGGAAGTCGAGACCCTAGTGCGAGAAAACTTTCCTGCGAGTACGGCAGAAACAACCTTGGCAGTGGGCCAAATCCTGAGCGAGTTAAGTACCGGTGATAATTCGATCATCAAACGCTCCGCAAAGGGCCCAACATACGAATTTAAAGACGCTCGATTCGCAATGGCGTTACGGGTTCTGCTCGAAAAGGATGCCGCTAGGGAGAAAGTGACGAAGGTCGACTGATAGAAATTAGGAAAGGAGATCGGGAGGGCCACGCTGCTTTCGCAACGTGGCCTTTATTAATGCCGGCAACGGCCGGAGTTTACCCTGAGCACAGTCGAAGGGCTCCCACAAATGTGGCGCGGGCGCCCCCGCCCGCGACTGCCTGCAGCGGCAACACTTTTTCCTCCTGCCACAGCACTCGACCCATGTTCATTCGTCACAGCCAAGGAAGCATAGCCCAATTACGCTGCAGGCAGGCGGGTGAGGGCACCCGCCCCACACAACGCAATGTCCACCGACACCCCGTCCCTCACCAAGTTCAAATACCGCCGCCGCCTTCCCCATCTGCAAAAGGCCGACGCCGATCTGTTTGTAACTTTCTGCATCGGCACCATCCACCTTCTGCCGCAATGTGGCGCGGGCGCCCCCGCCCGCGACTGCCTGCAGCGGCAACGCTTTTTCCTCTTGCCACAGCACTCGACCCATGTTCATTCGTCACAGCCAAGGAAGCATAGCCCAATTACGCTGCAGGCAGGCGGGTGAGGGCACCCGCCCCACACAACGCAATGTCCACCGACACCCCGTCCCTCACCAAGTTCAAATACCGCCGCCGCCTTCCCCATCTGCAAAAGTCCGACGCAGATCTGTATGTAACTTTCTGCATCGGTACCATCTATCCTCTGCCTGCAGAAGCGCGCGACCTCGTCCTGGCGCACTGTTTGCGCGAAAACGGACAGCGTGTTCGTCTACACGCTGTAGTAGTCATGCCGGATCACGTACATTTGCTGCTTCACCCGCTGCGTGATGAGGATGGCTGGACTTTTCCACTGGTCGATGTCCTGCAGTGCCTGAAGGGAGCCACGGCGCACCGCATCAACAAGCTTATTCAGGGCGCGGGCCCAGTTTGGCAGGAGGAGTCATTCGACCACGTTCTGCGATCGGACGAGAGCCTGAAGGAGAAAGCCGAGTACATCCGCCAGAACCCGGTCCGCCGAGGCCTGGTCAAGAAACCTGAGGATTACCGCTGGCTGTGGATCAGTCCGGACCTGGAGCTCTAGGTGTGTGGTGCAAATGTGGAGAAGTGTGGAGCGGGCGCCCCCGCCCGCTACTGCGTGCAGCGGCAAAACCCTCTCCCCCGCAACAGAACTCGATTTACACATCACCAACACGAGACATTGGCCGGCTAAGCTGCCGGCAGTTGGCGGGCGAGGGCGCCCGCCCCACATTTTGAAGCAAAAGCGGAAAAGGCCACGCTGATTTCGCAACGTGGCCTTTATTTAATGCCGGCAACGACCTACGCTCCCACACACTTTCGCGTGCAGTACCATCGGCCCTGCGGGGCTTAACTTCCGTGTTCGGGATGGGAACGGGTGGAACCCCCGCGGTAAGATCACCGACAAATCGAAGCAGCCGTCGTTGGTCGTTGGCCAAAAACCTGGCTGCAAACTGTCAAAGATCGTGAGAACGATCTCTCACAACTGAATAGATTGGGTGTTACGTAATCGACAAGACTCGAATTTCGTCGGCGCACAGCCGCTGGTCATTGCTAGTTTTCGCGCTGCCAAGTTCTGCAGCGGAGAAACTGTCGCTTGTCGTCCGGTCCAGTTTCTGACCGACGACCAACGACGAACGACCAACGACTGATGTTCCGAGTAAATTTTATGGTCAAGCCGAACGGGCGATTAGTACGGGTAAGCTGCACGCATCACTGCGCTTCCACCTCCCGCCTATCAACCAGGTAGTCTTCCTGGGCCCTTCTTATCCCTTACGGGTTGGGAGATCTCATCTTGGGGAGTGCTTCCCGCTTATATGCATTCAGCGGTTATCACAACCGAACTTCGCTACCGAGCGGTGCCATTGGCATGACAGCTCGAACACAAGAGGTTCGTCCATCCCGGTCCTCTCGTACTAAGGACAGGTCCCCTCAAATCTCCTACGCCCACAACAGATAGGGACCGAACTGTCTCGCGACGTTCTGAACCCAGCTCACGTACCGCTTTAATAGGCGAACAGCCTAACCCTTGGAACCTTCTACAGCTCCAGGATGCGATGAGCCGACATCGAGGTGCCAAACCGGAGCGTCGATATGAACTCTTGGCTCCGATCAGCCTGTTATCCCCGGCGTACCTTTTATCCGTTGAGCGATGGCCCTTCCATGCAGAACCACCGGATCACTAAAGCCTACTTTCGTACCTGCTCGTCTTGTAGGACTCGCAGTCAACCACGCTTATGCTTTTGCACTCGTCGGCTGATTTCCAAACAGCCTGAGCGTAGCTTCGCGCGCCTCCGTTACCGTTTAGGAGGCGACCGCCCCAGTCAAACTACCCGCCTTACTATGTCCCTCTCCCGGGTAACGGGAGTAAGTTAGAACCACAGAACTCGCAGGGTGGTATCTCACCGTTGGCTCCTCCAAGCCCGAGAGCCTGAAATCAAAGCCTCCCACCTATCCTGCGCAGCAAGTGCCATAGTTCATAGTAAAGGTATAGTAAAGGTGCACGGGGTCTTTCCGTCTAGTTGCGGGCAACCGGCATCTTCACCGGCACTACAAGTTCGCCGTGTCAGTCGGCAAGACAGTCGCACTTTCGTTACGCCATTCGTGCAGGTCGGAACTTACCCGACAAGGAATTTCGCTACCTTAGGACCGTTATAGTTACGGCCGCCGTTCACCGGGGCTTCAGTTCAAAGCTTCGCCTTGCGGCTAACCTCTCTCTTTAACCTTCCGGCACCGGGCAGGCGTCAGCCCCTATACGTCGTTTTCGACTTTGCAGAGACCTGTGTTTTTGTTAAACAGTCGCAGTGCGCATTTCTCTGCGGCCGCTTCGGGCTTGCACCCTAATGCGGCACCCCTTCTCCCGAAGTTACGGGGTTATATTGCCGAGTTCCTTACCAACTGTTCTCACGAGCGCCTTTGGATATTCTCCTCGTCTACCTGTGTCGGTTTGAGGTACGGTTCCCTTACGTTCTCCTTAGAGGTTTTTCTTGGCAGTGTGGAATCGGTAGCTTTCCCCATAAGGGGTACTGCTTTGCGTCTCAGTGATAACTTCCCGGCGGATTTGCCTACCGGAAACACCTTACACGCATCGACCGTCATAGCCATAGTACGGCCTGCGTATCCTGCTGCGTCACCCCATCGTGATAACGAACACAAGGGAGGTCCGGAATATTAACCGGATGTCCATCAGCTACGCCTTTCGGCCTCGCCTTAGGGACCGCCTGACCCTGAGCGGATTAACCTTTCTCAGGAAACCTTAGACTTTCGGCGCGGAGGGTTCCCACCTCCGTTATCGCTACTTATGCCGGCAGGGTCTCTTCTCAACCGTCGACCAGTCTTCTCAGTCTGGCTTCAAACTATTGAGAATGCTCTCCTACCACGCATGGCTGTTACACCATGCATTCGCTGCTTCGGTGACAAGCTTGAGCCCCGTTATATTGTCGGCACCGGACCGCTTGACCAGTGAGCTATTACGCTTTCTTTAAAGGATGGCTGCTTCTAAGCCAACCTCCTGGCTGTCTGGGCGTTCCGACTTCCTTTCCCACTTAGCTTGTACTTGGGGACCTTAGCAGGCGATCTGGACTGTTTTCCTCTCGACGACGAAGCTTAGCCCCCGCCGTCTGACTCCCGTGTTGGTTGTTCTCTGGCATTCGAAGTTTGATTGGATTCTGTAAGCTGGAAAGCCCCATAGTCCATTCAGTTCTCTACCACCAGGACAAATCACACGAGGCTAGCCCTAAAGCTATTTCGGAGAGAACGAGCTATCACGGAATTTGATTAGCCTTTCACCCCTACCCTCAGCTCATCGGAGCTTTTTTCAACAAACACCCGTTCGGCCCTCCAGTGGGTGTTACCCCACCTTCAGCCTGGCCAAGGGTAGATCATCCCGCTTCGCGTCTATTCCTGCCAACTGATTCGCCCTATTAGGACTCGCTTTCGCTGCGGCTCGCTTACGCTTAACCTTGCTGACAAGAATAACTAGCCGGCTCATTATGCAATAGGCACGCGGTCAGACTTTCGGCTTGCGCCGCATAGTCCTCCCACCGTTTGTAGGCACACGGTTTCAGGTACTATTTCACTCCCCTCGCAGGGGTTCTTTTCGCCTTTCCCTCACGGTACTGGTTCACTATCGGTCAGAAGCTAGTATTTAGCCTTACGGGATGGTCCCCGTAGCTTCCCGCAAAGTTTCTCGTGCTCCGCGGTACTCAGGTATCGGCTTCGAGTCTGGTTCGTTTTCGCTTACGTGGCTATCACACTCTATGGCCCCGCTTTCCAGCGGGCTTCAGCTAACGACCAGATTGGTAACTCTACTATTGCCGACCCTACAACCCCGGCCACACCCGAAGGTATGACTGGTTTAGGCTAATTCCGATTTCGCTCGCCACTACTCTCGGAATCGAGGTTTCTTTCTTTTCCTCCGGGTACTGAGATGGTTCACTTCCCCGGGTTCGCTCGTCCGCAACTATGGATTCATTGCGGCGTACTGGAGTTTTACCCCAGTGGGTTTCCCCATTCGGAAATCCCCGGATCAAAGCCTACTTGCGGCTCCCCGAGGCTTATCGCAGCTTGCCACGTCCTTCATCGCCTGCTTCTGCCAAGGCATCCACCATGCGCCCTTAGTAGCTTGACCACAAAATTTACTCGACACACGGCAGCTTCGCTGCCGGCCTTTAGCCGTTGGCTATTGGCCGTTCGCAAAACCACCACACGCCGCGCAAATTCTTATGGGCCTAGATCCTGCTCATCGCACGCTTACTTTTCCGTGTGCCTCCCTGTGGTCCTCTGTGGTTGGAAAGATCATCACCACAGAGAGACCACAGGGAATGCACAGGAAACACGCCGCGTACCCCAGCAGGTTTCTCTCAGGCACTCATAAAAATTTACAGCCTTGTAGATTGCCCAATCTATTCAGTTGTCAAATATCGTCCTCGTTGAAACCGTCGTTTGTCGTTCGTCATTGGCCGTTGGCCAAAAACCAACTTCACGACGCTTTCAACTCACCCCGCCTGAGCGGGTATGGGTCTTACTAACCCGGGAGTGTGCAAACCCCCAAGTTCCTCCAACCCAATGTTCGGCGCCAAGCGACTTTCGTGGAACCGTGAACGGAATCACGGTTGTCGCTATTGACGCCCAACATCAGGCTGCTTGAACCGTTCCCCTACTGCCTCGTATGCGTTTCCGAGCCCCCCAGAAACTTAGGAAAGCCGCCAACCCTGAAGAGAGGGTCAACGACACGATAGTTAAGAACCCCGTATCAAATATGAACTCAAGGAACCAGCTACCACCCGTCGCCAGCACCCAAATGGCCCAAGCAAAGGCTGCTCCGGTCAAGAGTCCTACGATGCAAAGGAAAATTGCCGTGACGATGAGAACGATTCGTTTCATCGGCTGTTCCTCGCCGAATCTGGACCAATTCCGCATTCGATCTTCGCGAACCGCTTCTACTGACGACCAATTCTGGTGGAGCTGACCGGGATCGAACCGGTGGCCTCCTGGTTGCAAACCAGGCGCTCTCCCAGCTGAGCTACAGCCCCCTGTTAGCTATCAGCCATCAGCCTTCAGCCATCAGGTAAACCGACTTCCCTGAGGGCTGACGACTGATGACTGACGGCTGATTTGGTGGGCCTGGGTAGAGTTGAACTACCGACCTCACCCTTATCAGGGGTGCGCTCTAGCCACCTGAGCTACAGGCCCGGTTGTTTATCGTTTGTCTATGACTAGGATAAACCAAAAAGAGCCGGAGCCCAAAATCCAAACTCGTCGTTGGTCGCTCGTCCTTAGTCGTTGGCAAAAGCCTTCAGCCAACGACCAACGACGCACGACCAACGACTGCATTTTGATTCGAGGACAAGGTTGAACGTGCGGCCGGGCTAAGCCCAGCCTGACCATCGAGCGGTTAGGACTCGAGAAAGAGAGGTCCGAACGAGGCTCCCATCTTCGCCTTACAGGTGCGAAACGAAGACAGGGTACATGGCAACATCCTCCGTGTTTTTAATCTTCATTGTTTCAGAAACCCAAAATCCCGAAGAATCCGAGGTTCCTAAAACGAAGTCGCGGAAGTGCCATGACGTTCTCTCTTAGAAAGGAGGTGATCCAGCCGCAGGTTCTCCTACGGCTACCTTGTTACGACTTCACCCCAATCATGAACCATACCTTGGACGGCTGCTTCCCTTGCGGGTTGGCACACCGGCTTCTAGTGCAGTCCACTTTCGTGATGTGACGGGCGGTGTGTACAAGGCCCGGGAACGTATTCACCGCGGCGTTCTGATCCGCGATTACTAGCGATTCCAGCTTCATGGAGTCGAATTGCAGACTCCAATCCGAACTGAGGCCGGCTTTTTCCGATTAGCTCCCCCTCACGGGTTTGCGACGGTTTGTACCGGCCATTGTAGCACGTGTGTAGCCCTGGACATAAAGGCCATGAGGACTTGACGTCATCCCCACCTTCCTCCCCGTTATCCGAGGCGGTTTCGCTAGAGTGCCCGGCATAACCCGCTGGCAACTAACGATAAGGGTTGCGCTCGTTGCGGGACTTAACCCAACATCTCACGACACGAGCTGACGACAGCCATGCAGCACCTCCGCAGCAGTTCTTGCGAAAAGGGATGTTTCCACCCCGGTCCACTGCGCTTCGAGCCCAGGTAAGGTTCTTCGCGTTGCGTCGAATTGAACCACATGCTCCACCGCTTGTGCGGGCCCCCGTCAATTCCTTTGAGTTTCAGCCTTGCGACCGTACTCCCCAGGCGGGATGCTTAACGCGTTAGCTACGGCACAATCGGATTGGGTACCGATCACACCAAGCATCCATCGTTTAGGGCTAGGACTACCAGGGTATCTAATCCTGTTTGCTCCCCTAGCTTTCGCGCCTCAGCGTCAGAAGTGGTCCAGTGCGCCGCTTTCGCCACAGGTGTTCCTCCCGATATCTACGCATTTCACCGCTACACCGGGAATTCCACGCACCTCTCCCACCCTCCAGCACGACAGTTTCGCCTGCAGGCTCTGGGTTAAGCCCAGAGGTTTCACAGGTGACTTGTCGCACCGCCTACGCGCCCTTTACGCCCAATAATTCCGAACAACGCTTGCCCCCCTCGTATTACCGCGGCTGCTGGCACGAAGTTAGCCGGGGCTTCTTCCACCCGTACCGTCATTATCGTCCGGGTCGAAAGGAGTTTACGTCCCAAGGGACTTCATCCTCCACGCGGCGTTGCTGCGTCAGGGTTTCCCCCATTGCGCAAAATTCCCCACTGCTGCCTCCCGTAGGAGTCTGGACCGTGTTTCAGTTCCAGTGTGGCCGTGCGCCCTCTCAGGCCGGCTACCGATCAAAGCCTTGGTGGGCCATTACCCCGCCAACTAGCTAATCAGCCGCGACCCCCTCCTTAAGCGAATTGCTCCTTTGATCTCCGGCTCTTCCGATCCAAAGATGTTATGCGGTATTAGCCCAGGTTTCCCTAGGTTATCCCCCACTCAAGGGTAGGTTAGTCACGTGTTACTCACCCGGTCGCCACTTTACTCATCCCCTTGCGGGGACTTTCTCGTTCGACTTGCATGTGTTAGGCACGCCGCCAGCGTTGATTCTGAGCCAGGATCAAACTCTCATTTGAAACCTGTCGTCTGCCGACGGGTAGTTGGCAGACTGCCACCATCGGCTCGAAACCGAATGGTGGATCTAACTTGTGAGATCGCTCGGATTTCACCCGAGCCTTCCTCTCACGACTGGCACGTTCAACCTAGTTGTCAAAGAACCGATCCGCTTTCCGCCTGAGCGGCGCGCCTTCAGTCCAGGGCAGAGACACACGAATGTGCCGCCGCCTGTCCTCGAAACCTGTACAAGTTATCCGCTTCCGGCGCGAGGTGTCAACCCACTGGGCTAACAGAATTTCCACCGCTTTTCCACATCGGGAACCGGCTGTGTTTCAGCGCGCAACAGAACGCCACTTCCGCACAGACGCCAGTGCCATTTCGGCACACGGCTTTTTACGCACGAGCGCAGGCGGAAGTCGATAACTTGAGAAAAGACCTTTTTGGAGGTTCTTGCGAAAAACGCTTAAACCCTTCGAGGCGCTCACGCCCCGAATTGCAGCTTCGTGGCCGAAGCTAATTTCAGGATTTCAACCCTGCTCTTTGTTTAGATGCCGGACGAGCGACGAGAGATTCGGATAAAACGCCCGGCTAGCCACACTGCTCTCGGTGAATTGTTTATAGCAGATGAATGCGGTGCAGCGCAAGGGGGGAGTTTACGAAGTTGGGGCGGGGGGCAGGCAGGCGTTCCTGTTTCGGGAGAAGTTTTCTGTGACGCATGTCACAGCCTTTCGAGTTCCCGATCAAGCAAAATTGTTGCGCCGCAAACGAGCCGCGAAGCGGCGCAAGAATGCAGCCCACGGCGCAAGCCGTGGGTGGGCGAGGAAGGAACGAAAGCCCCGACGGGGCGACAGACTCATGTCTCATACGTGCGGCAACATTTTATTGCATTTGGTCTTCAGCACTGCAGGCCGGCGTCCTCTTATCAAGCCCGAATTTCGCGACGATCTGTTTGCCTACCTCGGAGGCATTGTTCGCGGGATGCAAGGAATTGCCTTGATCGTCAACGGCACCGCGGACCACGTTCACATGCTCGTTCGTATACGGCCAGTTCATTCGGCCGCGGAAGTAACTCGGGTGGTGAAAGCGAACTCATCGGGATGGGTGCGGGAAAAATGGAGTTCGGACTTCGCATGGCAAACAGGGTACGGGGTGTTCAGCGTTAGCGAATCGCGTGTTGCAGCCGTGACGAAATATATCGCAGGGCAGGAAGAACATCATAAGAAGCATTCGTTTCAGGAGGAGTTCTTGGCGTTCCTCAAGAAGAACAACGTTACGTACGACGAGAAATACCTCTGGGATTAGTTTCTGTCGCCCCTCCGGGGCTTGCTCATCTTCGGCTTCTTGCCCACGGCTTGCGCCGTGGGCTGCATTCTGGCGCCGCTCCGCGGCTGGGATTACGCAGTTCGGATTGCGCGGGCAAGGCGAGTTTATGAAGTTGGGGCGGGCGAGGCGTCACCCGGACTCGGAAGCGTCATCCAACACCTCCGCGAATGCATCCTCTTTAGTGCCCAGGCGAACCGTAACCTCGTGCCTCTGGAGGTTGAATGTCAGAAGAAGCAGGTCACCGGGTTCACCGCCGCGTCGGACAAAGAACGGGCGCAGGCCCCACCCTGCGGCTCTAGAAACTGCCAGAGTTCCCATGGTCAATTCGTCTGAAGTTTGAATTAAATACCTACCTTGTACAAAACGGCTGAAGGCCGACGGAATGGTGATAACGCCCGATGACAACGCTGATGCGGAAAGCTCAATCGACAGCCATGGTTTAGCGTCGGCAGTCCACCCCTGGTCGCGGAATCTCTTCGCCGCCGGAGGGGCACAGCGTTCGAACGTCACCTGGCACAACCGCAGCACCCCGCAGGCCGTAAACTCCGGGTCCGTAACGCGCCAGGATGTAAAGCCTGCCTACATAGTTTGCGAAGGTGCTTGGGTTCATGCCGCGCTCGATACAGAGGCGCTCAAAATCATTGCGGTGGAGTAGAGGCCGTCCTTCATCTTTGAGTACAGCGCACGCAAGGCGCTCATACTCGCTCAAGACCAAATCCTGAGACGGTGGATGCCTTGCGACAATTGTGTCAACGTCGATATCGCAGTCACAGGCGGTCTTACAGAACTCCAGCACAACGTGCCGCGGAGGGGAGAATCCCACCCCCCGATAGTCACTGGCGATGGCTGCGCGCATTTCGTTGACGTGAATACAGGGTGCGACGCTCAGTACTTTAGCGACGAGCGTTATGAGATGGTTGCGAGGTGTATCCATCAGCAGAAACCATTCGTGCCCATCGCCAAGCCATCTAAGAGAGTTAACTCCCTGCAAAATGCCACCGACGACTGAATCCTCTAGCAGAGTGCCTTTCTCTTCATGAACCAAATCGCGCAAATCGGCTACGTTCCCGATCCCGGACCGCGAGACCACTTTTCTCGCTAGCCTGATCACGGACTTGGTGAGTCCAGCATCTTCGTGTCGAACCAGAGTTCGCGATCCGTGATGCTCCTCTATCACAAACGAAACCGGCAACCCAAGTAACCCTGCGGCGGCAATGATGCCGTCTGACCGAAACAGAGATCGGGTCAAGCCTGCTTCACGCAAGCCAACCTCCACTTCCTGCGACGACACAGGTAGCCGTCGCGTGACGAATGCCACGACACGTTTTAGTGTGGGAACAAATGGATGGGCGGACTTTACTTTCTTTGCAAATTTACTTGTAATTTGCCGGACTCGTTCTCTCGTGATGTGGTGTTCATCTCCAGCAGCCTGGAGGGTCTTCACTCCATTTCCGGACCAGCCAAGAAAACCCAATGCTATATCAGTGCTCTTCCCCGCCAAGAAGCTAGATGCAATATCGTCAAGCTCCTTCTCTAAATGAAGGTGCCTGGCTCTGGCGACCTTCGAGCGGATCTTCGTAATTGCGCCTAGCACCAGCTCTGGTGGCGAGTTGTCGTGTTTCCTGCCTACCAGACGGTGGGCAACCGTGTGAAGTGAAGCCAAGGGTGACAATTCAGGTTCATCACTGCTTCCGTTTGCAATGACTAACAGCGCGCAGGCGTCCCGGCCGAATCTCGGGTCGGTGCAGCGTATCCGCGAGGAGTAGGATTGCGCCCTTAAGCGTTCTGCGGCAGCGGTCACTAGCGCTGAGAGCGGGCGGACGGAAGAATCCGTTTGGCGACCTACATCGTCGTCGACGATTAAAGTTCTTAACGACGCAAGGAGGTCGGCCATTGACTTCCTACCGAAATTCTTAAGTCCCAATAGCTGGCCAATTGTGAAGCGGCTCAAATCGCTGAGGCCCTCAAGGTTGTGCCGTTTCTGCAATGTCTCAAGGCAGGTCTGGACCCGGACTGTGAGTGGGACGTCTTGTATTCGCACTGATGCGGCTAGTCGGGGGAAGCGCCGCCGTCGTACCCCATCGGAGGCGAAAAGGTGAGGCCTCCGTAACAACTCGTCAACTTCAACACGAGTAAGTGGGCTCTCGAAACGGCACCCATCGGCTTGGATTACATTCGTCGTCATGAGGAGTAAAGCGAGGCCCCTCGTCGTGCCAGTCGGTTGACAGTCTCACGAATCTCATAAATAGGGTCGCTAGGATCAAGATATTCTCCCCGCTGAGCGAGCTCAGAGCTGAGCGCGATGGCGTACTCAGTGAACGCTACTTCGTAGGCTAGTCGGCGAAACGTCGGTTGCGCTGTGTCGCCACTGCCGCGCGCGGCAACGAGCTGAGGGTGATCAAGGTTGATGTAGATCGTTCGTTCATCTGTTGAATAGGTAGCGCGACGTTCCTCCTTACCTATGTTTTGAAATTGCACGTTAAAGCCTCCGCGCCGCTGCCGGATCCCGTCCGCCGCGCCTGCAGGACGTCCTTGCCGTCGCCCATTATCGGCGGCTTCTACTCTAGGAGGTTGTTGAAAAACCACTGCCCCTCCAGGGCTGCGGTGTGGTAAGAAGCAGAGATGCGCGGAGACGATCAGCAACTGCAAACGGGGATGTTCAGCTATGTGGCATTGGAAGACCGGATTCCAGCGGATCATCCGCTACGCGGGGTGAGGAAGCTGGTGGAGGCGGTCTTGGCGGGGATGTCGAAGGAGTTTGACGGGCTGTATTCGCAAGTGGGACGGCCGTCGATTGCGCCGGAGCGGTTACTGCGGGCGCTGCTGCTGCAGGTGTTTTATTCGGTGCGCAGCGAGCGGCTGTTGATGGAGCAGCTCGACTACAACTTGCTGTTTCGCTGGTTTGTGGGCTTGGAGATCGACGACGCGGTGTGGAACCACGCGGTGTTCAGCAAGAACCGCGACCGGCTGTTGAATCAAGATCTGGCGCAAAAGTTCTTTGCGCAGGTGAAAGAGCAGGCGGCAGGGCTGATGTCGGATGAGCATTTCACGGTGGATGGCACGCTGATCGAGGCCTGGGCGGGGCAGAAGAGTTTTCGCCGCAAGGACGACAGCGGGTCGGGGAGCGGAGGAGATTTTCACGGCGAGCCGCGCCGCAACCAGACCCACGCTTCGCGCACCGACCCCGAAGCGCGGCTTTATAAGAAGTCGGCAGGCCAGGAAGCCAAGCTCAGTTATCTGGGCCACACCTTGGTGGAGAACCGGAATGGGTTGATCGCAGCGGCCATGACTACGCAGGCCGACGGCACGGCGGAGCGCGATGCGGCTTTATTAATGTTGCACGAGTTGACCCGGAAACGAAGCGGTCGGATCACGGCCGGAGCAGACAAGGCGTATGACACGCGAGATTTCGTCGACACGGTGCGGGAATTGGGGGTGACGCCGCACGTAGCCCGGCGACAGAACGGCGCCATCGACCAACGCACCAGCCGACATGAGGGGTATGCGATCAGTTTACGCAAACGTTGGTTGGTGGAGAAGCCGTTCGGCTGGCTGAAGCAGATCGGGCCCCTGAAGAAAGTGAAACTACGGGGACTGGCGAAGGTGGATTGGTTGTTCGTGTTCAGCTGCGCCGCCTTCAACCTGATCCGTATCCCGAAACTGCGGGCGCAGAGCGCGTGAAAGAAGCGACGGATCCAAACTTCGGTTGGGTTAGTCGGACATCGCGGGCAGAATCGGAGTCGCAACAACAAAACCCACCGTGAGCGTGCGCTTCTTTGAATGATCCACACGCCGCGCGAAGGGTATTTTCAACAGGCTCCTAGGCATCAGCAGGCGTGGATCGCCACCCTGGCCACCCTGATCACCGTGCGCGCCATGACCGCCTTCGTGATCCACAATGTTCGATGGGAGATCGCCGCCGAACGACCTGTCGGAACTGGCGTCATCTGCCTCCTGGGCTGCTACAACTGAGTCCACACTTCCCGGAGCCTTGGCGCGAACCTTCGAGACCCGGTCTCGGAAAATGTCGAAATCCTCATTTATGAAACGGGCTATTTCGGCGGCTTCCTTAGCAAGTCGCTGAGCTTCCTCACCCTCTCTTCGCTCGTTCTCGCGATGAACCAATTCCTTTCGGAGGGCCTCTAAGCTTTGGTTGACGAAGGCATAAGTCGCCTGCACCAGTTCGTTGCTCGGGTTCAATCGCATCGAACGGCTCAAGTCAAAAGGGGGAATTGGTCCACTGTCTTCATCGAGGACGGGCACCTCGATTTCACCGAACAGGTAATTCGCCATGTCCTTCCCATCAATGCCAGCCAGAGTCGTCTCGTGCCAGACACCATTCGAAAAGATCGAGACGCCGCGAGTATCCTCGTCGAGGGGTGCTTTTGCCACCTTCAGGTACAGGGTCACATCTCCTAGCTTTTGCTTCAATTCATCTGGCGGAAGGAATTTGCGCTCCTCGGAAATCGGAGGCTCTGAATACTCGCACTCGTGATTGTTGACTATGACGCTGCAGTTCTTCGGCCAGCGCGCAAGGTGTCGCTCAATGTACCGAATTATTCCAGCCTGATCCAAAGACCGCAGGTAAATCCTCTCGACCTCAACATTTGTTCCATCCGGCAGATTTGACGACACTTCCTTTTCAACGGTGCGAACTGGTATGGGCGATCCGGAGGAGGCTGCCTCAAGGTCGTCACGTGTGAGCTCAACGACCGAGCGTTTGCCGTTTCGTACCGAACTCACTCTGAGGATATTGGCAATCCCGAAGGCGGCGGATTTCCCCGTACCGAAGCGTCCACGGCCTGGACGCCCACCCTTGCGATCCACGTTCTCCCCATGCATGACAAAAAAGTTTTGCAGGTCGGCCCAGCCCATACCCCGGCCATTGTCGGCAACCAGGAGTCGGTGATTCTTGCTGTCTAGCGTTACGGCAACGGTGGGATTGGTTCCAGGATCAACATACTGAAGTCCGTTCGACACATACTCCCAGACTACTAGCTTGTCGGTCTTGAAGAGGGCCGCATTCTGCAACAGGTCGCGGCTAACGTGGCTTCTTACGAATATGGTAGGTTCATTCACGGCTTTTACTCCCTCTAACAAGTGCAGCGAATCTTCTAACCGCGGGACCGACCTCCTCATCGTCCGCGAACGCATTTAGGATCCGAAGCATCTTGGCTTCCCGTGCTTCTCCAGTTACATAGTTATCGATTCTGAAGAATCCCTCAGCTTCGCGAAGCGTAACTGCCGAACTTTTCCGTAGTCTGTACTTGCGGAAAGCATCTGTGGCAAGAAGTCGCGCCCGTTCGGTTTTGAGCCACGCGCGCTCCTTTAATGACGCGCGCTTTTTTTCCCCGACGACAGCTGTTGCGTTCTTTCTGGCGAACGCGACGCCACTCTCAGTTAGGAGCCAACCTTCCCGCTCCGAACCGTGCATGTAGGCACCCTTACCCTCTTTGCACGCGTCCCACAGCCGCTTTCGCACGGTGTCGATGTTGATTTGCTCTGGATACTTCCGCCAAGTGAATCTTCCGGGCGCAATCTGGTTCGCCCTGACTGCGATATCTTCCGTATCAACTCGATCAGAGTCTGCGCCAGCGAGGTATGCGGCAATTACAACGATTTGGTGGTTCGACAGCAAAATGAGTTCCTACTCACTTGGGGGAGCTACTCGGATCACGAGTTTACCTCAAAACGAAAACAGTTCTAACGTTACCTTCGCGTTTCCTTGGCGGCTGAACCAAGGTCCCTCGACTTCGATCAGGACGACAGCACTCGGAAATCTTACGAAGATCCCAATCCTAAATGTCGCAATGAGCCGAACATTTCAGGATGGGCGCCCGGCACCGTCTGCGACGAGGAATTTGTCGGGACTGTTTCTTTCGCCCCTCTGGGGCTTGCTCATCTTCGGCTGCTTACCCACGGCTTGCGCCGTGGGCTGCATTCTGGCGCCGCTTCGCGGCTTTTCCCTTTTCGCGACTTTTCCCTCAGCGGGGGAATCCATGCGACCCACCTGCTTCGCTCGGGATGATGGCAATCCGGGGGGAGGATATCCCCACGCGGTTTTTGTACTTGCCGCTGGTTATAGCAGCAAGTGCCAGGCTTCTTTGTAGATGGCGAAGGTGGAGTTTTCGCGGTGGGGGGAGAGCATTACGTGGATTCGGGATTGGGTGGCGGCGGTGGGGATTAGGTACCAGGTGTCGGCTTCGATTACATAGGCGGCGATGAAGTCTATCTCGGTGCTGCGGTAGGGGACGCCGTTGCGGGTTACGTGGCATTTGTAGGAGCGTCCGAGTTTGTATTTGGTGCACTTGACCTGGATGCGGAGCACGCGGCCGTGGTGCTCGACCATTAGGTCGTAGGGAGCGGAGTCTCCCCAGGGGCGGGAGACCATTAGGCCGCGCTCGGCGGCGCGGGTCGCGAAACGGAGTTCGGCCCACTCGCCGCGGAGTTTGCTGTTTTTGATGGCGGCGCCTTCGGCGATTTTCATAATTGGCTCGATTCAGAGACAAAAAAAGGCGCGGACTTTGGGTCCGCGCCTGAATTTTTGTCTCTACTTTTACTCTAGCAAATTCGAGGGGAAAATGGGACAGGGGTGGCGAGTTTATATTCGTCGCGGATTCAGCGACTTAGATGCGATTGTGTAATTTTTAGGTATTGACAGAGTTGGGAGTTCATTTTCCCAAATTGGGGCTTGACTTGGGAGTTGTTTGGGAAATCCGCACTCTAAATTTTGCAAAGCGCGGAGAAAACCACGAGCTACAGCGGAGTCAGCCTCTCAGTTCAAGCTACACACCAGCAACGTCTTGTTCTGGTACGGACAATCCATCCCAGGTACGCCCGGACGCTCCAGCACCACCCAATCCACGCCGAACTCCTCTTTCAGACGCTGGAAATCCTCGGCCCGGAAACTCTTCCATCCGTCCTCGGCGCGTACTTGCCGGCGCCAGGTTTCCGCGAGAGCAGGGAACATCGTCACCGCGCCGCTGTCTTTTATCCGATCCGCCAGCATGGACCGCTCTGCAATCGCCCGGAAGCCGTGTTGGTCCTCGCCGGGCAAAGCCATGTGCCCGGGGTCCAGAGCAAAATAAGCGTTCACCGGCGTGTGACCGCGAATCCAGGTGAAGGCCTGTACCCACTCGTTTGTGGATGCCGCACCCGGCCACTCGATATGCGGCGTCGCCGGAAATAATTCGAATTGCGCCCATGCCATGCCGGCGCAAAGAGGCACGAACAATATTATCCAGCGCCAGACGCGGTCTTTGAGTACGAATTGCGCCAGCAGGCCTCCTGTAAAAACAAAAAACAGGATGTAAAGCAGATGCAAATAACGCATCGGCTGCAGCTCGGCCAGGTTGGCTAAGCTCCTAGGGATGCTAATGACCAGCGAAACCGCAAAAAAGAAAAGCCCAAACGCGATGAGAGCGCGGCAGAGCAAGTCCAGCACCGGCAAATTGTGTTTGCGCGCGATGCGATGGAACCACCAGAGGACGAGCATCGGCGCCAGGAGGCCGACCCACTCGTACCACTCCCAGCGAAGGAGGAAGAAATACTGCCTGGTTTCCAGTACCTCGCGGTAAGCATCGGTGACAGGTGGGAAAAAACCGAAAGGAAGTAAAAGCAATACCGCCGCAGTCTGCGTAGCCGGCTGACTCGCGGCTCTTCCCATCCACCAAAGCAGGATTGCGTAACTCAAGCCAAACACCGCCATTAGGGGATGAATCGCAACCGTGAAAATGGCCCACAAGCCGGCTCGCCAAAATTTGCGCTCGATGGTATTCACCGCTATGAATAGCACCGCCGGAGCTGACAGTGCGCGCGTAGTCAGATACTGGTCCATGATGTAGAGAGCGGTCCCGGCTACGGGGAGCGTGAGCAACGACGCCACCAGCGCCACTCCTCCCCAGCGGGCTCGGGGATCGCGAAAGGCGAGCCGCCCCACATGCCAGCAGCCCAGCAGTAGCAGGAATATGCTGACAAGCTGCCATGCAAACAGCCCCCACTCTACCGGCACGTGCGTGAGGCGAATGGATTCGGCGATTAGATTAGGAAACAACGTCAGGTGCGCGTGGGACGCGAAGAACCCTTGGTTGTAGGGATAGAGTGCCGGGTTTAACGCCTTCTTGATGCCGGGAACATAGATCTCCCCGTCCTCTACGAAGGGATGGTAACCATGAACCAGCATCGCGCCCGCGGTGGCAACCAGCAGCAGCGCGAGTTCTCTCAGGCTAAGTTTCGAGTTCAAAGTGGTATTTAAGTTGGAGACGTGGCTCCGCTACGTCTCAGATTGCTGGCGAACTCCTTCGTATTGTCATTTAGAGCGGAGCGGGAAACTGCTTTCTCTTGCGGGCGGCAGACAGCAGATTCTTCGTCGCTGCGCTCCTAAGAATGACAAGTGCGATTGGACCAATGCCGTCTGCGGTCCACGAGAAACTTAGCCCGGCGGGCTCCCGGCAGCACCACGGGCGTAGTAGGTAGCAGTCCCTGGTTCCAGCCGGCGGCCTCCCTCACTGAAAATCCGGAAGTTGGCCACGCCTATCCGCTGCAGCGCAAACTGCAGTGCCGTGGCGAGCACACCCAGGCCGTAAGTCACGCTGCGTCCGAAGTTGATGGAGGACGCTTCCGCAAAATACTTCGTTGGACAGGAAACTTCGCCGATGTGAAAGCCAAAATGCACACATTGAGCGAGGATCTGGTTGTCGAAAACGAAGTCGTCGGAGTTTTCGAGCAGCGGCAGCCGGGTCAGAACCTGCCGGCTGAAAGCGCGGTAGCCGGTGTGATATTCGGAAAGTTTGGTTCCGAGCAACAGATTCTCAAACGCGGTCAGCAGCCGGTTGGCGATGTATTTGTAAACCGGCATACCACCGCGTAGCGCCTCGCGCCCGCCAATGATGCGTGAGCCCAGCACCACGTCGTAAACGCCGTAGGCAACCATGCTTGCCATTGCCGTGACCAGCAGCGGAGTGTATTGATAATCGGGGTGCAGCATGATGACCACATCCGCCCCCGCCGCCAGCGCTTCGCGATAGCAAGTCTGCTGGTTGCGCCCATATCCGTAGTTCTGATCGTGTACGAAGTACTGCAGCCCCAGCCGCTCGGCAATTTTAACGGTTTGGTCGGAGCTGTGATCGTCCACCAGCAGGCAGATGTCGACCAGTTCGGGCAGCTCCCGGACGGTGGCCTCCAGCGTCTTCTCCGCGTTGTAGGCGGGCAGCACCACGGCGACCCGTTTGCCGTTAATCATTGGTTTCTCAGCGGTTCCTCAGCCCGCCGCAAGATCGATTGTTAATCATACCCGTTCGCCTGCATGTGGTGCAGCCGACTCACTTCGTGTCCTTGGTGGTTATTGCCTTTTCTGCCGTTGTCTCGGGCAATCGAACCGCATGCACTCCACATCCGTATCTTGACTTGTTTTCTGCTGGTGGGCACGACTACAATTCTTTCCCGCCACACACTAGGAGACTCTATGGCCGCTGCTCCCGTACTCCCCGATATCCCCGAGATTGCTCCTCTATCCCAAGGGGCCCGCATCGTCGACACCTTCATCGCGCCCAGCAAGACTTTCACCGACCTGCGCCGCAGTGCCAGTTGGTGGGCGCCCTGGCTGGTGATTTCTCTTTTTTCCGTGGCCTTCATGATCGTGGCCGGCCGCCAGATTGGCTTTACGCAAATCAGTCGCAATCAGATTGCGCATTCCGCGCGCGCCGACCAATTCGACAAGCTTCCCGCGGAACAACAGGAACAGCAGCTGAGAATTTCCGCCGCCGTTACAAAATACATAGGCTTTGCCCTGCCTTTTATCACGCTGCTCTACTTTCTAGTGGTAGCGGGCGTGCTGATGGGAACGTTCAAGATCGCCGGCGGCGATGTGCCCTTTGGCCGCTCCTACGCCATCGTCGCCTACGCCAGCTTGCCGGGAATACTGCACGCCACGTTGTCTATGATTTCCATGTTTGCCGGGGTGGACCGCGAAAGCTTTGACATCAATAACCCGGTCCTCAGCAATCCCGCGTATTTCATGGATCCAATGAGCAACAAATTCCTTCGCGGTATGGCTTCTGGTCTGGACGTGTTCATGCTCTGGAGCCTGGTGCTCATGGGCATCGGCTTTGCCTGCAACAGCAAAGTGAAACGCGGCACCGCCATCGGCATCGTGCTGGGATGGTATTTGGTTTGGAAGCTGGCTACTTCAGCCCTGGCCGCCGCATTTTAGTGTGACCTTGTTGGGTATGACCATGTGTCCTCTGTGGTTAATTCGGGCTTCTGGGCCGGTAGAGGGCGCAGGTCGTGAGTGCGATATGACTGGAGCGATATGAAACCAATTCTCGCAATACTCGTTCTTCTCGCTGCGCCGGCGTTGGCGCAGCAGACGAAAAATCCCGTCTCGAGCGTCGTCAAAGACATGCTGGCGCGCGAGCAGAAGAACCTGGTCGCCGCGGCCGAAGAAATGCCCGCCGATAAGTACGACTTCAAACCCACGCCTGCGCAGGAGACCTTTGCCCATCTCATCCTGCACAGCACCCAGGCAAATTACTTTTTCTGCGCCAAGGCTGGCGACGTAGCCGCTCCGAAAACCGAAGAACTGAAAGATACCGACGGCAAAGACAAGCTGGTGGCCGGACTGAAGGCGTCCTTCGACTTCTGCACCGACGCTCTCGGCAAGGCGGACGATTCCAAGCTCGGCGACACCGTCGAAGGCTTCGGCGGACGTCAGCAACCGCGGGCCTGGGCATGGCTCTCGGCGGCTACCAACTGGGTGGATCACTACGCGGGCGCGGCCATGTACTTGCGGCTGAATGGAATGCTGCCGCCGACGGCACAACCGAAGAAGTAGCCCACTACAACCTCGCCTGTAGGGACGTAGCTCCGCTACGTCACGTAGCGAGGCCACGTCTCTACGGCGGCCTGACAGCGATGCCGCCTACTATTCAATGTGTACAAGGGTGCTTGCGCCTGGGGAAACCGCCGCGGGATGCTGCGGGGCGCGCCACGAATCCACCACCGAAACCTGATGCACGCAGGAAACCGTGCAGTGTGGGGCGCATGATTTTTCGGTCACGTACTCGCGGCGAATATCCGCCACCGTGTACTTCGCCAGCGGAATGCCGGGATAGCCGCGCTGCTGCGAGCAGTAATGCACCAGGCCATCCTCGCAGATGTAGAGATAGCGCGCCCCGGCGCGGCACCGCCACTGATTGGGGCGCCCCTGGGCAATGTTGTCCTGGAAGGCGTTGATGCGTGTGAAGCTGCGCTTCTCCATCGACTTCATCTCGTGGTAGACGCGCTTTTCTTCGTCGTTCAGCGCCTGCACCTGGCCGCTGCCATCGTGAATGATGCCGATCGTGGAGCTGAAACCCAGCTCCATCGCCCGTCTGCCAATCGTCAGCGCATCCTGCGGATTTTTCACGCCGCCGCCAACCACGGAATTGATGTTCACGTGAAAATCGGCGTGCTCGGCCAGCAATTCGAGTTTCTTGTCGAGAACTTTGAGGCTCTTCTTCGAAACATCGTCAGGCGTGACGTTGTCGATCGAAATTTGCAGCCACTCCAGGCCGGCGCGGTTGAGGCGCTCAATGCGGTCGGCCACCAGCAGGTAGCCGTTAGTGATCAGCCCGGCGATCATGCCGTTCTTGCGAATGCGGCGAATGACGTCGTCGAGTTCGGGATGCATCAACGGCTCGCCGCCGCTGATGGTGATGACGGAGGTGCCCAACTCGGCCAGCTTGTCGATTCTGCGGAACATCTCTTCGAGGGCAACCGGCTTCGAGAAATCGTCGTACTCGTTGCAGTACTTGCAAGCCAGATTGCAGCGGCGGATGGGGATGATGTGTGCCAGAAGCGGATGGTCGGTCGAGACCAAGGAGCGGATGACTTCGCGCGCGCCGCGAAGGTCGCGGTGGAGCCGCTTGACGCGGCGGCGTAGTTTGGTGCGGCTGGAGATCATGGACTGTTTGCATTAGACCATAGGCGCTTGCTAAGTGCAGCAGTTTCAACAGTGTTTGGGTGGAATTTCGGGAGTTGAATGGGGGGATTCTTCGGGTTCGCCGCGCGGGCTGGACGACTGTCGCGTGAATACTAAGTCCTGGCAATCTGCGGATGAATTGGATGACCTCATGTCAATGATTCTCAGGACAAGGCGTATAGTGCGAGGCCAAGAGGAAATCGCACGATGAGTCGAGTCTTTGTGGCATGTCTTCTAGTATTGGGGGCTGGCCTTTGCTGGGCACAGGAATCAGACCCAGGCGGGTGGCCAAGCCTCCTGAAAGTCGGCAAATGTGAGGAAGCACGTAGCTTGTGCACCGGTTGGCTGACCTCGAAGGACACAGCCAAGTTGGTTGAAGCGCACAAATGCCTTGCGAACGCTGCGCTGTGCGGCAACGGAGACGCCATAACACTGCAAGCTAACGATCAGGGTGGTGGCATTCTGACTGGCTCCTATTGCCAGAAGCTGTCGATGACGCCCTTGGACACCTCGATCATGCGCTCAAGTTAGCCCCCCAGGACCTTTCAATTCATCAAGGGCGCCTCCACCTCTTGGAGGTTTCTTTCCGTTATTCGGACATGGTCAAAGCACTGGACGAGAGTTGTAGTATTTACAAGGGAGCCGAAGGTGTACAGGCCTGGTTGGATTACACTTCCGAGCTCTTTGAGGACAAGCAATTCCGTGCGAGCTTGGCGCTTTTGGAAGTTCTTAACAAACATTACCCGACTCTCACGACGTGTTGGGCAATATCGGAGCAATCCACCTCGTGCTCAGAGAGGACGACCTTGGCATCGCGTACCTACGCAGAGCTGTCGAGCTTGCACCGAAGGATCCCATCGATGCATGGAACCTCGGAAGAGCCTACGACTATACCGAGAAACTCGAACTTGCTGATCAGTAGGTATCAAAAATCGTTGGCTCTGGACCACGACTCAGCCAGACGACGGCAAAATAATTGTATTTATGCAGGTTTCGTTGGGAACAAACTTCATGATGCCAAGCGGGCGTGTGAACTGCAACATGCCAATTGCCCCGCAAATCAGCAGCCGGCGTGTGGCGTCGCGAAATAACGACGATGGCGGGACCGGGCCCGCCCGGATTCTCGTTTCTAGAGTCTGAACTCAGTGCTGCCGGGGTTTTGCCCGGCGGACGGGCGAAGGCGCCCGTCCCCACATGTTTCGGCTAGCTGTCGACGGCTTTTCGTAGCGCCGCGCGAGCCAGTAGGCGCGTGGAGTCGAGCGTGGGTAGCGGCGAGGAATCTGGTGTCACAATAAGCGGAATTTCGGTGCAGCCGAGAACTACCGCGTCGCAGCCTTCATTCG
Source organism: uncultured Acidobacteriaceae bacterium (assembly GCA_963735545.1). Classification (GTDB taxonomy): domain Bacteria; phylum Acidobacteriota; class Terriglobia; order Terriglobales; family Acidobacteriaceae; genus PALSA-270. Next base: position 410,033 of record CAVTLU010000007.1, on the reverse strand, counting down.
CCAACGCGCGAATCACTTCGGTGAAGTAAGTAAGTGAGCGCGGCAAGAATTGCCCGTTTACCAGCTCATCGAAAATGATGTGGTTGATCCTCTCGCGCTGCTCTTTGCCGGGAATGCGGAATTCGATTCCGGCCGCTTTCAGCTTCTCCGGATAGACTGGGCCTTCCATGAGAAAACGCGTCCCCAGAACGCCCAGCCGCTTGTAGTGGCAGCGCTTGGCTTCGCAGGCGACTTCCTGCGCGATGTGCAGCCAGGGCCGCGGGGCGCGATGCGCCACCAGATCGAACGCCTGATGGATGGTATTGTCCGGGCAGATCGAGAAAGTCGGCGCCGGCGCGGGCCAGCTTCTCCGCCGAAGACATCATCAGTTCCGCCACGCCCGGCCAATCGCCCGCTTCGATGCACTTCATGTATTCAGCCAGCGGGTGGGTGTGCATCGAGACTTCGGGATGATTGTGGCGCCCCAGCAGTTCCGCGCCTTCCAGGCAGATGGTGCGGTAGCAGAGCGCCGCGCCCTCCGCGCTGCAAGCGACGATGCCGATGTGCTGGGTCATATTCGTAACGCCGCCGTCTGAAGTTACTGACGAGGGGTTCCGGTTCACGTAGCCCGGACGCCTTCGTTTGGGCGCGAGCTTTAGCTCTTCGGGGTGGGCGGACGAGGCGTCCGCCCCACGTGTTCGTCGGCGAATCCTCGGCTCCCTCCAACCTACAGGTCCGTCAATCGCGCGAGCCGGCCAGAGGCCGGCGCTACGTTCGCGCGGCCGCCGCGTCAAATAAATTCAGGAATGCCAGCTTCTTTTCCGCCGGTAGAAACGACGCCTCAAACGAATTCCGCGCCAGTTCGCGCAGGTGCTCGTTGGTGAAGCCGAAGGTTTCCTGGGCCAACTGATATTCCCGGGTCAATGACGTCCCGAACATCGCGGGATCGTCGCTATTCAGCGTGACCATGATTCCCTGATCGAAATAATTCCGCAGCGGATGTTCCGGCAGAGTCTTGCAGCATCCCGTGCGCACGTTGCTGGAAAGGCAGATCTCAATCGGGACTTGCAGCGTCGCCAGCTCTTCGATCAGTTCCGGGTCCTGGTACGCGGTAAGCCCGTGCCCAATGCGCTCGGCTCGCAGGTTGATCGCGCCCCAAATGGATTCCGGCCCGGCGTATTCGCCGGCATGTGCCGTAAGGCGCAAGCCGTTTTCGGCGGCATACGCGTAGGCCTCGCGGAAAAGCTCCGGCGGCGCCTTCTGTTCGTCGCCGCCGATGCCGATGCCGGCCACGTTGCGGTCCCGGTATCGAGTCGCCAACTCGAACACCTCGCGGGCCGCACCCGGGCCGAATTGGCGAACGGCGTCGAAGATCCACAGTAGCGAAACCCCAAAGTCGCGTTCGCCGCGCTGCCGTCCCCGCTCCAGGCCTTCGAAGATGGCGTCAAAATCCAACTTGCGCCAGAGGCATACCCCGACCGAAACGTAAACTTCGGCATGAAGCACACTTTGCGCTTTGAGGCTCTGCATCAGACGATAGGTGATGAGTTCGTAGTCGTCAGAGCCCCGCAAGTCCTCGGTCACGGCTTTGAACGCCATCAAGAAGCCGGGGAAATCCGCATAGCGGTAGAGTTGCTTGATCTCAGCCAAAGTGCCGGCACGGCCATGCCGCTTTCTAAGCTCAAGCAGAGTCTCCGGATCGATGGAGCCCTCGAGGTGAAGGTGCAGTTCGGCTTTGGGCAGGGTTGCGATGAAAGGACTGGTGCGGGCAAGTTCAGCCAAGGCCATAAGCAGATTGTAAGTGATTTGCGAGCGAAGTGTAGGTGCTTACCCGGCTAACCTTGAATGGACTTGGGTGGAGCAGCGCTAGCCGCCCGGCCGTATAGACCTTGATCGCAGGGCTGCAGGCCCTGCGCTTCCATGGTATCGCACGCGGCTTTTCCCGCAGATCGAGTCGACTACTTCGCGGCCGCGAACTCGCTGTGACGCCGGCTATAAAAAATGTAGATACACAGCCCAATGAACAACCAGACCACAAAACGGATCCAGGTAATCACCGTAAGTCCGGTCATCAATCCGCCGCACAGCGCCACCGAAATCAGCGGAAACCAGGGAACAAACGGAACGCGGAAGGTGCGCGGGCGCCCCGGTTGTCTGCGCCGCAGGAAAATCACGCCTAGCGAAACCAGAACAAAGGCAAACAGCGTGCCGATGTTAGAGAGATCTGCAGCATCGCCGATATCTACCAGCCCTGCGGGGATTCCCACGGCGAAGCAAGCGATCCAGGTGGACCAGTACGGAGTTTTGAACTTGGGATGCACGGCGGAAAACAGCTTGGGCAGCAGGCCATCGCGCGACATGGCGTACCAGATGCGCGCCTGTCCGTATTGAAAGACCAGCAACGACGAGATCATGCCCATGAGCGCGCCCACCACAATCACCGAACGAAAGAACGGATGAGCCCCGAGCGCTTTCAACGCATATGCCACCGGCGCTTCCGCAGCGGCGCCCGACACGAACGTCGTGTACTTCATCATGCCGAGCAGCACGATGGCCACGCCGATATACAGCACCGTGCAGATAATCAAAGACGCAATAATCCCAAAGGGCAAGTCGCGCTGCGGCGTTTTGCACTCTTCCGCCGCCGTGGAAACCGAATCAAAGCCGATGTAGGTAAAGAAAACGATGGCGCCGCCGGTGACAATTCCGCCAAATCCGGAGGGCGCGAACGGCTTCCAGTTCGCGGGATGCACCAACATGCCACCCACCACCAGGAAAGTTAGAATCGCGCCAATCTTAATGGCGACCATGATGTTGTTGGCTTCCGCCGACTCGCGCACGCCGCGCACCAGCAGCAGGGTCAAAACAAATACGATTAGAAATCCCGGCAGATTGAAGTAAGCGCCGGTCCACTGTCCCGATGCCCACACTGGGCTCGCCCATTTATCGGGCAGATTGACGCCGAATGCCGCCAGCTGCGCTTTGGTGTATCCGCTGAAACCCACGGCCACCGCGACGTTGCTGACCACATATTCGAGGATCAGGTCCCAGCCAATGATCCACGCGAAAATTTCGCCCAGCGTGGCGTAGGAGTAGGTATAGGCGCTGCCGGCGATGGGAATCATCGAGGCCAACTCGGCATAGCACAAACCGGCAAAGCTGCACGCCACGGCCACCAGCAGAAATGAAATCGCGATGGACGGGCCCGCCGGCGGTCGACCGTGCATCAGAGCTCCGGCCGTGCTTCCGGTGCGCAGAAAGTTTGCCAGCAGATCGAGCACCTGCGCATGCAGGATGGAAGGCGCCTCGAAGTGCTCGCCCGCAGCCGCGGTGCCGGTAAGCACAAAGATGCCGGAGCCGATGATCGCGCCGATGCCAAGCGCGGTCAGCGACCAGGGTCCGAGCGATTTCTTGAGCCGATGTTCCGGTTCGTCCGCCTGGGCGATCAGCTTGTCGATGGATTTGCAGCAGAGTAGCTGGCTCGAGGAGGTGCGGCCCTGCTGGTCGGGAATTGCCGGTGGTGCCAGTGTTGTCTCCTGGAAAGACGCAGTTGGCACTTAGCAGTTAGCACTTGGCGGTCAGGATCCCATCAGACCCTGGGCACGCTAAGTGCTAAACGCTAAGTGCCAACCGCTGGCTTTAGCGCTTGGCTTGGCCGCGGACCATCTTCTTCATCTTGCGTTTCTTCGAGCCGCGCGCGTGCTCGCGAGGCTTCTTCGGCTTTTCGGCCTTGGTTTTCTTGCGCGACGCGCGTTTGGTTTTCTTCCGTTCTTCCTTGCTTAGTTTCGATGTGTCTGCCATGAGTGCTGTCGAATTCTCCTCAAGTCATTTTGTAATTTGGTAATCGGGGAATTTTGTAATTTGAACCGCGCTCGCAGAAAACCGAGGAGCCTTGGTCACTCGAGGCAAGACGTACCAGAGCTACGTCTCTACGATTTTAAATTACACAATTACCCGATTACACAATTACCCAATCCGGCTTCAGCAGCCTTCCAGCTGCGCGTACTTCTCCACCAGCTTCTTCAAACCGAAGCGAGGGAATTGTACCGTAATCTTGGCTTCTTCACCTTCTCCTTCGCGCTGATAGACGGTGCCCTCGCCATATTTCGGGTGGCGAACCTTCTGGCCGGGACGGAAACCTTTTCGGCCTTTGACTTCCTCAACCGGCAACTTGGGGAGGCTGAATTTCTTTCCCCGCGACGCGAAGAACTCGGCGATGTTGTCGATGGAGTTGTATTTTGGGGCCGAGGTGGTTTGGCGCGATTTACCGGGCGCGGCCCAGGCTGCCGACTGATCTTCGTCTTCGTAGGCGTAGTGACGGTCCGTGGTGGAGAACTCGGGGCTTCGCCCCTCGGGACGGGCGAATGCTTGCCCTGAGCTTGCCGAAGGGGCGCCCGTCCCCACATGGGCTCGGCTCGCCCCTCCCCGATTCGACCTTCCTCTCGATACACCCAACTCCTCGATCAACTGCGGCGGAACCTCGTCCAGGAAGCGCGAAGGGATGCTGGCTTCGGGCAGGTCGGTGCCGTAGCGGCGGCGGTAGACGGCGCGAGTCAGGACTAGCCGGTCCATCGCACGCGTCATGCCCACGTAGCAGAGGCGGCGCTCTTCTTCGATATCGTCGGGATGATTGAAAGTGCGGGAGTGCGGAAACAGCCCCTCTTCCAGGCCGCAGAGAAACACCAGAGGGAACTCCAGTCCTTTGGCGGCGTGCAGCGTCATGAGCGTGATTTGCGCACGCTCGTCGTAAGCGTCAGCATCGCTGACCAGGGCGGCATGGTCGAGGAACTGATCGAGAGTCTCTCCGCGATCTCTAGAATCCTTAGCGGCATTCACGAGTTCATGCAGATTTTCGACTCGCGAGAAAGCCTCCGGGGTGTCTTCCTCTTCCAGTTGCTTGATGTAGCCCGTGCGGTCGATGAGAAACTTGAGGATATCGGATGTGTTAGCGGCGGTCGCGCCTTCACCGTACCGCCTAGAACGGTAATCGTCGGACTCGTCATCCTCTTCTACATACTGATAGTCGTCCGAAACAGTGGGCTCAAGCTGCGCGGCGATGCGCTTTTCGACCACACGCAAAGCATGAGTTGATGCAGAAAGGGTTTCGTGAACGCCGAGATTGTTCGACCTTTCCAACTCATCGGTTAATTCCATGAGGCGATCTGAAAGGCGCTTGGGTTGGGTAAAATCCTCTTCGGGCAAGAATTTCTTCAGACAAGTTCTGCCGACCTGCCTTACCTCTTCTCCTCCGCTCCGCAACACAAATGTGTCTTTTCGCCTAATTTTCTTGCCACAGTGATCGCAATTCGTCCCTGAGGCTTTTCGGAGACCCTCAGGCACCCGTTCGCCGAATATGTCATGGCAGGTGGTTTGGTCATTCTCGTGATGGAGGATGCCAAGCAACTGCCATCCGCCTAGCCTGAGGCGCGACACCTCTTCCTTCAGTTCCTCGACCTCTTTTTGCAACCTCGAAATCCGGCTCTTCAGGTATGCGCCTATTGGAGAAGTTAATCCGGCAGCTTCGGGACTCAACGCTTGGGTAACAGGCCGCGAAGATGGTGGTTGGGGCGGGGCGAACGCCTCCGCACTAGTCTTGAAGTCGAAGGCAAAATTGCTTGGATCGAAGTCTGTGTCCGTACCCCCAACAGCATCTACCCTCGCAGCTTCCGCGGTCGAGGGCGCCCGCGCCACATTTTGATCTAGACGTTCAACATAGGTTCCCCCTAACACCGCCTGGGCATCTTCGATCAACTCCGCGAATGCTTTCAGCGCGCCCAGCGCTCGCGCTGGCAAAAGCTGGCGGCGGATGGCCTCGCCAATTGCTCCCCACAGGGAGAGCCCTGTCTCCAGCGCAACCCGTTCCAGAATTTCTATCGTGCTCTTGCCGATGCCTCGCACCGGCGTGTTGACCACGCGCAACAGCGAAATCGAATCCTCCGGATTGTGGATCACCTTCAGGTACGAAATCAGGTCTTTGATCTCGGCGCGGTCATAAAACGAGAAGCCTCCCACGACGTGATACTTCAACTGATAGCGGCGCATGGCCTCTTCAAACAGCCGCGATTGCGAGTTGGTGCGGTAGAGCACAGCCGCGCGCGGAGTCTCGTCCTCTCCGGCGGCTTCGCGCAGATAGCGCGCAATCCAATCCGCCACGAACAGAGCTTCGTTTTCGCCGTCGGGTGCCTCGTAATAGCCCAGCTTCGCGCCGCCTTGCCGGGAGGTCCAAAGATTCTTGCCTTTGCGTTTGACGTTATTCGCGACTACAGCCGACGCCGACTCCAGGATGTTCTGAGTCGAACGGTAATTCTGCTCCAGGCGAACGATCTTGGCCTCGGGAAAATCGTTCTCGAATTCCAGGATGTTGCGAATGTCGGCGCCGCGCCAGGAGTAGATCGACTGATCCTCATCGCCCACCGCGCACACGTTGTGATGAGCGCCGGCCAGAAGCCGCATCAGCTCATATTGCGGACGGTTGGTGTCCTGATATTCGTCGATCATGATGTACTGAAAGCGCCGGTTGTAGTACTCGCGGACCGGCGCCGAAGCTTTCAGCAGGCGCACGGCTTCCAGCAGCAGATCGTCGAAGTCGAGGGCGTTCGCTTTGCGCAACTCCTTGCGATACTCCTCGTAGATGTGAGCCACCTTCTCGGTCTTGGGTTCGGCCGAATTCAGGTAGACCTCCTGCGGATCGAGCATGTGATTCTTCGCCCAGGAAATGTGCGCCAGTACCGAGCGCGGAGTGGTTTGCTTGTCATCGATCCCCAGCCGCCGCATCGCGGACTTGACCAGCTGCTGCTGGTCGGACTCGTCGTAAATCACAAAGCTCTTGGTCAGCCCGATGGGCGGCTGGCCGGGCACAGTCGAGGGAATGCGCAGCGCTTCGATATCGCGGCGCAGCAGCCGCACGCAAAAAGAATGAAAGGTCGAAATAGTCGGCTTGGCGATGGAAAGCCCGCCCACCAGCTTATCCACGCGCTCGACCATTTCGGAGGCGGCCTTGTTGGTGAAGGTCATCGCCAGAATGGACTCCGGCATCGCGCCCAGGTTCTCAATGAGATGAGCGATGCGGTACGTGATGACACGCGTCTTGCCGCTGCCAGCACCAGCCAGGATCAGGACCGGCCCGCTGGTCGCCTCCACGGCTTCGCGCTGCTGCGGGTTGAGTTGGGAGAGGAAAGACAAAGGAGCCTGGGACTATTTTACTCGATGTGCGCGCGGCTCCATGGCGCGCCTCAAATTCCCCGGGCAGGCGCGGTTTTATGACTTCAATGTTTGGACGGAGGGCAAGCGGATTGAGAAGCTTCGCTATATCCATCGCAACCCGGTCGAACGTGGGTTGGTGTCTTCGCCTGAGCAGTGGCACTGGAGCAGTTTTCGATGGTACCTGTGCGGAGAGGCAGGTCCGGTGCGGATCAATGATACGGACATCATGGTAATGAAGATCCGACCGCCAGCTGCGTGATTGAACCGCTCTTACTAACTCACAACTTACGCCCTAGTCGGTAGGGTTTAAATAGGGTGCCCCATGTCTCACCGCTTTTGCGAGACATGGGAAGGACGACGAGACCTAGGCCACCCGCCACCCGGTGACTCAAACTAGTTACTGGGAGCATTCCGTCTGTCCTGAATAATCCCTAGCGCCTGAGTTCCCAGTTCACGATCTTCACTGCCTCAGCCGCGTGCTTGCAGCAAGGTTCCTGCCTCCGGGCGAAGTTGAAGATCGCGCTCATGCACTGACAGGCCGTGCGAATACTACCATCGCTAACCCGATGTACGGCGACGAAGTACTCGGCCTTGCCTTCGGAAGACTCCGCAAAGAAGTGGAACAAGCGATCACCTTCCGGGAGCCCTTGCTTCGCGCCGGGATTCGCTTCTACTTGGCGAATGTTCATCGCGACCGAATTGTAACTGGATTTTGGCTGACCCAACATCTACACTCCTGGCGTGCCCGACGTCCCAGCAGAGCTGCTTGAGCTTCTCAGGAAGCTCTCCACCCGCAGGCTCGCCTATGTGTCCAGCGTCGTAACCGGGCTGCTCGGTGCCATGACCGAGAGGCGCAACGAGAAGTCCGATCTGGTCACGGATGTTTTCTTAGAGGAGTTCGGCGTTCACTTACTTGCTCACCATGGGACTGCTACACGCCCACTCACCAAGGAGCAATTCGAGCGAGCGATGGAACGCGTGATGAAGCTCGCGGGCCGTAGCGCTCAGCGTTCACCTATGGGAAATCCTGGTCATGACGTCACGATTGACGGCACGAAGTTCTCGCTCAAGACCCAAGCCGACGCCCATCTGAAGGTTGATTCGATCTGGATTTCCAAGTTCATGGAGTTGGGTAAGGGCGATTGGTCTAACAAGCCCGAACAGTTGAAGGGACTCCGTGATCAGTTCCTGCGCCACATGAAGAATTACGAGCGCATAGTGACTCTCCGGGCATGGCAGCACGATGAGAAGGGCAAGAAGTTCTGGCACTATGAACTCGTAGAGATTCCCAAAGCGTTATTAGAAGAGGCCGCGAAAGGCGAGTTAGAGATGCGGCGCGAAAGCACGCAGAATCCGAAGCCGGGTTACTGTACTGTCAAGGATGGGAAGGGTAATGTGAAGTTCGCGCTCTACTTCGACGGCGGGACGGAGCGCAAGCTACAGGTGAAGGACTTGAAGAAGAACCTCTGCATAGTCCACGGCGAGTGGGACTTCTCACCAGCCTAAGCGTTTCCTCGCCAGCTGAGCGTATTCGGGATTTAGCTCGATCCCCACAAACTTCCTCCCCAAGGCTCCGCTGACAAGGCCAACAGTCCCCGATCCCAAGAATGGGTCAAGCACGGTAGAGTCCTGTTTGCTCCCGGCGAGAAGGCACGGCAGGATGAGAGCGCGGGGGAACGTCGCGAAGTGAGCCTCAGCGTATGGCTCTGTGTTCAGCTGCCATACCGAGCGCAGGTTCCGTGGTGAGCCGTTGTCGCCCTTCTCCCGTACAGCCTCGTGGTCATAGAAGTATTGTTCGTTCTTGGAGAAGAGGAATACGTGCTCGTGAGCGCGGGTTGGACGATCCTTCACTGACTCCGGCTGTGCGTTCGGCTTGTACCAGATAACCTCCGAACGCAGATACCAGCCATCAGCCTGTAAAGCGAACGCGACACGCCAAGGAACTCCGATTAGGTCCTTCGGCTTGAGGCCGTCCGGCGTGGGAGCACGGTAGTTCATCCCGCGTCCTTTGTTCTTCTTGTCAGAATCGCGCCATGTCCGCCCACCGCTCGTGTACCCGTCCCCAATATTGAGCCAGAATGTGCCCTCACTCTTCAGCGTGCGCTTCACTTCATGGAAGACCTGAACGAGCTTGGTGATGTAGTCCTCCAGCTTCATCTCCGCACCAATCTGCCCCGGTATGCCGTAATCGCGAAGTCCCCAATAGGGCGGACTAGTGACGCAGCACTGGAAGGTCTCGTCAGGGAACCTCTTCAACTCTTCAAGCGTGTCGCCAACGATGATCTGGCCTTCCGGCTTTAGGGGGATTTCTGGGGTCTTCTCCGGGCGTGGAAGAAGGGAGAGTTGGCTTCCAGTGGACACTCTGTCTTGGCTCCTCAGGGTTCTGATATTACCATCTATGCGCTTCAATATTCCCCCGGCAACAGCACTGTGGTAGACGACCTGTCGGCTGGTGGCCCACTCAAGCCTGGTTTTGCCTTGGGTGGGGCAGTTTTACTGCTGGACAAAGCCTCCTGCCGCTCTTTTCCTGTTTGCGTGTCGTCTATTCCAACTCGATCTTCGTCCCGTTTCTCACAGCGGATTGCTGGTTTTCGATCAGCGTCCAACGTCCCACTTGTTCCGTCTAGTCCAAAAGCATCCGCCAGAGTCAAAGCAGCGGGCGGGGGCGCCCGCTCCACACTTTCCCATTTTCGGAAATCACTGGGTTTCTCTTCGGAAATGCTTGCCTTGCGGATTCCCAAGAAGTTCCAATGGACGTATCAGGAGGCATCGGCACTTTTGGCGGATGCCGCGTGTGGCTTGCTGCCGGGTAACGCATGAAGAAGTAGCGCATGAAGAAGCCGAAACCGAAGACTATCGAAGATAAGAAACTGCGGGGTGAATGGGCAGAGTCGGTTTTCATGGCCAGGGCCAACGAGCATAGTTTGCCGGTGAGCAAGCCCTGGGGAGAAATGTGCAGCTATGACTTCGTCATCGGCAAGACCGGACGCTTTGTCAGCGTGCAGGTCAAGTCAACCCTGAGCCCAGAAAAAACCGGATATGTTTGCACCGTGCGCGGCGGCCACCGGGCGTACTCCACCGGATCGTTCGACTTCTTGGCAGCCTATGTCGTCCCCGAGGACGCATGGTACATCATCCCGGCCCAAGTGATTGACGGCAAAGAATGCATCGCGCTCTACCCCAATTCACGAACCGCGAAATACGAGCCGTATCGCGAGGCCTGGGAACTGCTGCGGGAGGCGGTGGTGATGAAGGAAGAGGCGAGTGAGGTGGAAGAGGAGGCGGAGAGAATTCCGCGCAACGCGATGGAGCGGATGGAAGCATCGCTGAAGTCTTTGAGGAGAGCGTGGGAGCGGTGAGGTGCCGCGGGAGGAGCTGTCATGAGGCACCTCGGCGGCTGAAGCCGAATGCATGGCCAACTCTATCGCAGCTGCCGCGGGCACAACAACCCTGGACCTCTGTCTCACGCTACCGGGATGCGCAATCGCCGGGCGCCGCTTAGGTCTAGCCAGTACTGGCTGTGAATCTGGGTTACGCGGATCAGGACCGTGTCGCAACCGGGGCAGCGGATGACCGTGCCCATAGTGCTGGCGTAGGTTCGCAGCGCACCTGCGGGGCGCTCTTGTCCGCAGCCGGAGCAGGCTACCAACACGCTGGTCATTTCGTAGGGAAAGATTGCGGCCAGCAGGCCTCCGGCGGCGTTGCCGTCGAGTGTGCGGTCATCGGTTTCCATGGCTACCCTCCTGTGGGGCCGAAACGTTCGGTGCGAATGTTCTGGGGCTCGTGGCCTAACTCGGACAGAGTTGTGGCGACGGACTCCACTAACGCTGTAGGACCGCAGACAAAAATTCTAGGCCGCTCGGCGGGCGGCGGCGCTACTTCTTGCAGCATGGCGCGGTCGATGCGGCGGGCGTATCCGGTCCAGCCAGCGGGCTGGGCGCGCGTGAGAGTGTGAATCACTTTCAGCGATCCGTCGCTGGCGGCTAGCCGGTCCAACTCGTCGCGATAGATGATGTTCTCAGTCGCTCGCCACGAGACCAGAAGGCTTGCTGGGAGGGTTGCGCTTTTTGCCGCGCGGTGGCGCAGCATCGCCATCAGCGGGACGATTCCCGAGCCGCCGCCGACGAGCAGCAGTGGTCCGCCATCGGAGACGGTCCAGACGAAATAGCCGCCGATAGGCCCGCGCAACTCCAGTTGATCGCCCGCGCGCAACTCGTCGGCCAGGTATGGCGAGACTTCCCCATCATCGAGCCGCTCGACAGTCAGCACCACGCGTTGTTCTTCCGGGGACGATGCGATCGAGTAGCTGCGCTGCGCCTGGTAGCCATCTGGGGCCGTGAGGCGCACGTCAACATGCTGGCCAGGCCGGTGGCCCGGCCACTCCGGCACGGTAAGAATCAGGCTCTTGACGCGTGGAGTTTCGACGACCGTCTCAACTACCCTTGCGAGTTGCCAGCGCAATCGACTGGCCGGCGCAGTGACCACGGTCAATCTCCCTCGTATCGCTGCTCGCGCCAGGGGTCGCCGTATGAGTGGTAGCCGAGAGCTTCCCAAAATCCAGGCTCATCTTCGGAGCGCAGTTCCAGTCCGCGCAGCCACTTGGCGCTCTTCCATAGATAAAGATGCGGCACCAGCAGGCGGGCCGGACCGCCATGCTCGGGCGCGAGCGGCGCGCCGTCGTAGGTATCGACCACCCAGGCTTTGCCGCCCATGAGATCTTCTAATGGCATGTTGGTGGTGTACCCGCCGTCGCTGCTGGCGAGGACGTAGTCCGCCGCGGTGTCGACGCCGGCGAGCAATGTGTCGACGGAGACGCCCTCCCAACCCGTATCTAGCTTGGACCACTTGGTCACGCAGTGGATATCGACTTTGATAGTCTCTCGCGGCAGCGCGCGGAACTGCTCCCAGGTCCAGCGGCGGGGTGAATCGATCTGGCCGGTGATCGAGAGGTCCCAGCGATCGAGTGCGACGTGCGGCGTAGGGCCGGCGGATAGGACGGGAAAATCTCGCGTCAGATATTGTCCGGGAGGCAAGCGTCCGGCGACCTCGCCGGTTGGTTTGCGTCCGTGAAATGCGCGTGAGATAAATCCGTCACTCATACGGCCTCGCTATCGATGTCATTCGCTGGTGCGTAATGGTAGAGGAAATAGGTTGAGGTTGTCGACATTCTGCACTCGCTTTCGTGCAGCTTGTGCGATCAGTCCCAGCTTTTCCTGTCCTTTCCACAAGGAATCCCTGTCCTCCACAGTTTCTTCACAAGCGAGGCCGACTTTTCTATTGCGAGCGATGCAACCCTCAAGCAAAGTACTCAGCAATGCAAGCGTGAGATGTCTTGAGAGACCTGCCGGAGATTGCGGCAGAGTCGGCGGTTCCCGGCGATTCTCGAGGGTGAATTGCCGGGGGGTTGAAAGACGCGCTTCGGCGCGTGCTGGACACCCGGGCGTTGCGGCCTCCTCATCGAGTCCTCCTCCAGTAGTAGGACTGAGCCGCCAGCTTCCGCAGTCGCTGCAGATCACGAACCGCAAGGCCAGTGATTTGCAGAGTGTGCGCTCGAACCATCGGTCTTACGGGAACGCGGGTTCGCAGCGTGTACCTCACCGCGATGCGGTGCAGACAGGCAAGACATCCGCGAGCAAGTGCGGTTCCGGTGGCTGGCCGGAACCGCATTTATTTTTTGGGCGGCTACTGGCCGATCGCCATTGGCCCTTGGCCGAATCGAGTCTTCGCGAGGTTTACAGTTGCGGATTCGCTATTTATTCGCCTAGACTAGGTGCAGGCATTCTCTCTGTCAGGGGTCCGGTTGAAAAAGTGCGGATAGAAATTTTCAAATTCTGCTGCGTTTTCCTAGCAGGCAGATACTTTTCATCCACAACGCGTGGAGCGCTACCATGCGTACTTCGCCGATAAAACTTCATAGAACACTTTGGCCACTACCCAATACAGTCTCGCGTCCAGTTTGCCGGCTAATGTAGAGGCCGAGCGCTCCATTCTTGGCGCAATCCTGCTGGATAATCTCGCCTATAACCAGGCGGCGGAAAGCCTACGGGCGGAGGACTTCTCCCTCGATTCCCACCGGCGAATCTACTTGCGGATGACCGACCTGTCGGACTCCTCGCGGCCGATCGATCTGATTACGCTGGTCGAAGAACTGGACCGCCGCAAGGAACTGCAGGCCATCGGCGATGTGGGATACATCTCCGGCTTGCTCGATGGCGTGCCGGACCGGCCGAGCATCGAGCACTACATCCACATTGTCCGTGACAAGGCGCTGCTGCGCGGGCTGATGCATGCCGCACAGGCCGCCATGGCGCGCGCCGCGGACCAGAGCGATCCCGCCGAAGAAATTCTCAACGACGCCGAAGCCGCCATCTTCGAGCTTTCCGAAAAGCGCATTGGCCGCGGTTTCATGGGCGTGCAGGAGATCGTCAAAGAATCTTTCGGTTCGGTGGACGCCCTGCTGCAGCGCGGTCAGCGCATTACCGGGCTGGCCACGCACTATGTCGATCTCGATGAGATGACCAGCGGCTTCCAGCGCTCCGACCTCATCATCATCGCCGCGCGCCCCTCGATGGGCAAAACCGCCTTCGCGCTGAACATCGCGGAAAACGCCGCCATCGAAGACGGAAAGGTAGTCGGAGTCTTCTCGCTGGAAATGTCGCGCGAGGCGTTGCTGCTGCGCCTGCTGTGCTCGCAGGCCCGAGTCGACTCGCACAAAATGCGCACGGGCTCGCTGTGGCGCGAAGACGAGGCCAAAGTAGCGCGCGCCATGGAGCAACTGGCGCAGGCGCCGATCTTCATCGACGACACACCGGGAGTCGGGCTGAGCGAAATGCGGGCCAAGGCGCGGCGCTTGAAGCAAAAACGGGGTGCGCTCGACCTGATTATCGTGGACTACCTGCAACTAATGTCAGGCGGCAGCAAGCGCTTTGAAAACCGCACCCAGGAAGTCTCCGCCATCTCGCGAGGCCTCAAGGCGCTGGCCAAGGAACTGAGCGTCCCGGTGGTGGCGCTTTCGCAGTTAAGCCGCGCGCCGGAGAGCCGCGGCGGCGATCATCGTCCACAGCTTGCTGATCTGCGCGAATCGGGATCGATTGAGCAGGATGCGGATGTAGTCGCATTCATCTTTCGCGAAGAGGTCTACAAACAGGACGACCCCGATCTGCAAGGGCGGGCGGAACTGATCATCGCCAAGCAGCGCAACGGTCCCACCGGCAAGGTGAAACTGGCGTTCATCAAGAATTCCACGCGATTCGAGTCCACTATGCAGGATGGAATGGACCCAGAGGAATAGATCGAGGGGATCACAATTTCCGCACCGTTCAGGTGCTTTTGGCAGGCCAAACGTCACAAATCGATGTACTACCGGCTGTGGAAAGCTTGTGGAACGCGCAATCCGCCCAATTTGTTGTGCGTAAAACGACCAACCAGCCGGTCGCACGTGCAAAATTGGACAGTGCTAAACTGCACAAGGCAAGGCTAGTTACGATCTCCCAATCCGCAGCCAGTGGATTGTTAACAATTCCTTGACATTTCAAGCAACGCTTGAGATTTGCACATTGGAGGGCTATATCCAAAAGGATAGGGTGAGAGTGTCTCAATTGACCGGCGGGGAGAGGTGAGCGATCTCGCTCTAGCGTCGGCGATCTCCTGGGGACGAAAGCACAGGTGGGAGCACGTCGCCCGTGATAGAGCCCTTCCCTTGAAAAAATCCAAAGATATCATCAACGTCCGTCTCGACAGGCGCAAGTTTTGCGACGGGTCGGCCGTGCTTGGTGACCACAACGGGCACCCGCTTCGCTTTGACTTTCGTCCATGAGGGCGAGGCACTTTGCTTTGAATATAGACGCGGGGATTGTCTTCATCGTAGGACTCAGAATAATGTTGACCTGAACAGCGATGGCTCCGGAATCCGGAGCCATCAAGAATCACGCGGCACATAGCACTCTGTCCAAAGTCAGTATTGGCCGAGCGGTTCAGCTATGTCAAGTTACTTGGAGAGATTATCTCTGTGTTCTCTCCCCAAAAGGAACTGCTCCTCCACAACTCCCCGCGCAACTTTCCATTGCGAATCTCGCTTCCACGAATCCTGGTCCCGCGAATCTCCGTCCCTCGATTTTTCATTGGCCCCTGCCCAGAAAGAAATAGCGACAGCTTGCGCCCACACAACAACGCAAGTGTCGCCTGATACCACTATTGGAAATGGCGCGTCAGACTAAGGCAAGAAATTTCAAGGGAAAATGATCTCTCCTTCCCAGATAGGAACGGCCTCAGTGGCGCGGGCGCCTCCGCCCGCGTACAGCGGGGAGCGATAACAACAGCCAGGCAGGAGCCAGGGTGCCACGTGAGCTACGTTGTTCCCAAATCTGGAATTGACCCGCCGAGGCCAGTGCGATACGCTCCGGTCTTCCTTAGAATGCAAAGCCAGCAAGCCGAGCTCGTTTTTGGATTTGTCTATGCGGTGGGAACAAACGCCGATCCAGTCGTGTCGTTGATGAAAGATTATCTCAAACAGTTTAGCTATGAGACCCACGAGTTTCGAGTTAGCGATCACCTGAGAACCCTCAACTTAGGGATCACATTTAATCAGTTCTCCACATCGGA
The DNA here is from genome assembly GCA_963735545.1 of uncultured Acidobacteriaceae bacterium. Classification (GTDB taxonomy): domain Bacteria; phylum Acidobacteriota; class Terriglobia; order Terriglobales; family Acidobacteriaceae; genus PALSA-270. The sequence goes on along the minus strand of CAVTLU010000007.1, from coordinate 394,250 downwards.
AAAAATGAACGCGCTCATGGATGCAGGCAATGAGGCTCGGAAGCGCGCCAAAGCGAACGAGATTCTAGCGGTCATGGCCGTAAATGACATCGCATGCAAACGCACCGACGAAAAGCCGCTCCAAGGAACCGCTCACTTGGTGCGATCGTTGAAGACCCCGGATGAAGTCCGCCTTCTTCGGGATATCTATCGTCCGGGATTTTTTCTGATAGCGATCGCCAGCGACGACGGTGAGCAGCACGAGTACCTCACGAGAGTAAAGGGTCTAAGCGAGGGCGAGGCTGAGACGGTCATTCAGCGCGACCAAGACGAAGAGCTGGCCTACGGACAACGCACCAGAGATACATTCTATCTGGCCGACGTGTTTGTTGAGATGGCAGGAGAAAGATATAGGAATCAATTGGAGAGGTTCTTGGAGTTGGTTTTTGCTCATCCGTTCAAGACGCCTTCCCGGGAAGAGCATGCAATGTTCATGGCGTATGCGTCGGCTGCGAGGTCAGCCCAACTCGGGCGACAGGTTGGCGCGGCAATTACGACAATCGAAGGGGACGTTGTAGCCGTTGGCTTCAACGAAGTCCCCTCTCCCGTTGGAGGATCGTACTGGGACGGAGACGGCAACGATGCGCGAGATCATGCGTTTGACAAGAAAATTGATTCAAATCACCTCCATAGGCACCGGATCGTCGATAGCGTGGTCAGCAATCTCGACAACAAGCTGCTCACGAGGCAGACTGTGCGCACGCTTCTTCAGAAACTTGATCCAGCGGCAGCAGATCCTGTGATTGACCAGCGGCTGGATTCAGTCGCTGAGTTGATCGTGACCGAACCCTCCATCAGGCAAGCAGTCCGGTCCAGCGAGCTCAAAGACATCACCGAATATGGCAGGGCTGTCCACGCCGAGATGGATGCGTTGCTCACATGCGCTCGTTTGGGCATTAGCGTGAGGGGAAAGTGCCTCTTCACTACCACGTTTCCCTGCCACAACTGCACCAGGCACATTATCGCGGCGGGGTTGTCCAGCGTTACGTACATCGAGCCCTATCCAAAAAGCAGGGCAGCCGACCTCCACAAGGACGCTATATGTTTCGACGCTGACGAGGCGAAAGAAAGCGGCAGAATTCCATTTTTACCCTTCGTAGGTGTTGGACCAAGAAGATACCTGGACCTGTTTTCGTTGGAGTTGAGTACCGGTTCCCAAGTGCCGCGCCGCGATAAGGACGGCAAAGCCGTTTTCCCGGAAAGGGCGTCGCGACCGCCGCGAGTTCCTATGCTCCCCTTCAGTTACCTGGAACGCGAAACAAAACTGCTGCAAGAGCACGAAGATGTGATAATCGGGCTGGAAGGAAATGGCAATGACTAAGGTAGTTGATAAAACGCCTCTGCAAAGCAGGACGGCCTTAAACCACCTACGGACCGTGAAGCGGGCAGTGGAGGTTGTTGGTTCGTGGCCGGAATGGAAGCGAGATACCGTCCTGTTCCGCGACAAATCGACTCCGGCTGATGCGGTAGGAACGACTGCTTCTGGCGACAACGCCGCTCTCCGAAAGCGCTCTGCCTGACATTTTGCAACGAGTCTGGCATAGCGCCCCGATGACCCGCCGATTCTTGCTTAACGAGTCTCCTCGCGCGATCACGCCATGAAGAGAACAACGATCCCGACCGCGCTAGCCGCGAAAGCGATGTTTCTATCGGATCGCACTTGCTGCGTATGCAGAATGAAAACGAAGCCGGTCCAGATCCATCATATTGACAACAACAACAGAAATCATGGCCTAACAAATCTTGCGGTTTTGTGCCTGGATTGCCACGCACAGACCCAGATTCGGGGCGGCTTCCAGCGGAAGCTCGATGCCGAGCAGGTAATTCTATACCGGGACGACTGGCATGCAATCGTCGCCCGAGACAGAGCAACAAGCGAGGCGTTGTCTGCCGCCGAAGCTGGAAAAGATGATGACGTAAGACTTGCGACGACTGTTGCGGAGGTACTTCGGGAAGACAAGAAGCACGTTTCCTTGGCCATTCACTATGACATCTGGGGCAATCCTGAACTCCGCGACAAGTACATCGAAAAGGCCATAGCGGAAGGCGCCGACGCCGAAACGGAGATTTTTCTCCGGTCGCTCCAGCGCAAGGCATCACTGGTCAGCCGCTCCAAGGTTAATGGGGAGATCAAAAGGCTAGAACAACAACAGCAGTGGTCTCAGCTTGGCCGGGTCTACAATCAGTTAGATCGCCCGCAGGAATCACTCAGGAACTATTGCCGCTCCATAATCGAAAGTCTTGACGAAAAGAACACCTTCTCCGCGGCCTACTATTTGAAGGAGATGTGCGAAGAGGCGCTACACCTCCGTTTGTTCGAAGCCGCCCTGAAAGAACAGCAGAGGAAACGAGACCTGTGGTGGACGATGCGGTGCCTCCAAGAACTGGATTGGCATGATGAAGTAAAAGATTTGCTAATTGCAAATCGGCGACAGATCGAGCGATCCGCCGACCCGTATATCAAGAAGGAACTCTATGATGCTCTTGGCGAAACTGACAAGTACATCCAGATGGAGAAAGAGATTGCTAAGCTCGAAAAGTAGGATCTAATCACAAAACGTAGGATGGAAAAGGCCACGCTGCCTTTGCGAGGACTCGGACGGGTGTAAAGAACGCTAGCCCTCGTCCGTATCAGGGGGTGGCTTCCAGCAGGTACCGGGGCAAAGACGCGTCACACAAGCTAGCTATTGTCTTCGCCCACTTTGAGCACTGCCAGGAACGCCTCCTGCGGGATATCTACCCGGCCGATCCGCTTCATGCGCCGCTTGCCTTCTTTCTGTTTCTCCAGCAGCTTGCGCTTGCGGCTTATGTCGCCGCCGTAGCATTTGGCGATTACGTTTTTGCGGATCGCGTGGACGGTTTCGCGGGCTATGATCTTCGCGCCGATCGATGCCTGAATCGCCACTTCGAACATCTGGCGGGGAATTAGTTCCCGCATCTTGGAGACCAGCGCTTTTCCCCGCTCATAGGCGAAATCGCGGTGAACGATGATGGAGAGCGCATCCACCGGTTCGCCGGCCACCAGGATATCGAGCTTCACCATAGGCGATTCCCAGTAGTCGGCCAGATGGTAGTCGAGCGAAGCGTAACCTCGCGAGACCGATTTCAGGCGGTCGTAGAAATCGAGCACGATTTCGTTAAGGGGGAGTTCGTAGTGCAGCATTACGCGCGACGAGCTTACGTACTCGAAGGTCTTCTGGCGGCCGCGTTTTTCTTCGACCAGCTTTAGAATTCCGCCTACGTATTCTTCGTTCGTCAAAATGGTGGCCAGGATTACCGGCTCTTCGACTTTGGCAATCTCACTCGGGTTCAGCCAGCGCGAGGGGTTGTCTACCTCCACCATCTCGCCGTCGGTTTTGGTGATCTTGTAGCGCACGCTGGGAGCGGTGGTAATCAGGGCCAGGCCGAACTCGCGCTCGAGGCGCTCTTGGATGATCTCCATGTGCAGCAGGCCGAGGAAGCCGCAGCGGAAGCCGAAGCCCAGGGCAACAGAACTCTCGGGCTCGAAGAAAAATGACGAGTCGTTCAGGCGTAATTTTTCCAGGGCTTCGCGAAGCTGGGTATGCTCGTGCGCATCGACCGTGTAGATACCGGCGAAGACCATGGGCTTGATCTCTTCAAAGCCGGGCAGTGGTTCGATGGCGGGATTGTTTTCCTCGGTGATGGTGTCGCCGATTTTGGTGTCGGCGACGTTTTTGATATTGGCGATGAGGAAGCCGACTTCGCCGGCGCGCAGCTCGTCGATTTCGACGGGCTTAGGAGTCAGAACCCCTAACGTTTCGACGTCGAGGACGCGGCCATTCCACATCAATCGAATCTTCTGCCCTTTGCGCAGCGTGCCCTGAAAAACTCGGGTAAGCACAATCACGCCGCGATAGGGATCGAACCAGGAGTCGAAAATCAGCGCCTGTAGCCGGTTTTCAGGGTTGCCCTTCGGCGGCGGAACGCGTTTGACGATGGCTTCGAGGACATCGGGCACACCCTGGCCGGTCTTGGCGCTGATCAGAACGGCATCGGATGCGTCCAGGCCGACAGCGCCTTCGATCATTTCTTTTGTGCGCGCGATGTCGGCGCTGGGCAAGTCAATTTTGTTGATGACGGGAATAATTTCCAGCCCGTGATTGATTGCCAGATAGGAATTGGCCAGCGTCTGTGCTTCCACGCCCTGGGAGGCGTCTACGATTAGCAGCGCGCCCTCGCAGGAAGCAAGCGAACGCGACACCTCGTAAGAGAAATCCACGTGCCCCGGCGTATCGATCAGGTTGAGCTGATAAGTATGGCCATCCAGCGCTGTGTACATCATGCGGACAGCATGAGCCTTGATCGTGATGCCGCGCTCCCGCTCCAAATCCATGGAGTCAAGCACCTGAGCCTGCATCTCGCGCGCCGTGAGCGATCCGGTAAGCTCCAGCAGGCGGTCCGCCAGCGTAGATTTCCCATGATCGATATGGGCAATAATCGCAAAGTTGCGGAGAAATGCGGATTCCATGGCTGCGGCGGTCAATTTGTGATTCTAACAGGGTGGGTTAGGAGCGTTCCGGTCGTGGCTCACTTCTCGGTTTCTTGGGGAAGCTCTGATTAAGTGCATGACACAAACCGAAAACCACAGAGGGCACAGGGAAGCACAGGGGAACGCAAATACTTAATCAGCGTTTTCTTAATTCTCGGTTCTCAGAAATCGATGGCATTGAATCCGGGTAGAATCGGTCTGCATGCTGGTTTTGGCCTCCGCTTCTCCACGCCGCAGGGAACTTCTGCAAAACGCCGGCATCCCTTTCACGGTTGAGGCGGCTAATGTTGCGGAGACGCCACTGGCCGGCGAAACTCCACGAGACTGCGCGGAGCGGCTGGCGCGAGAGAAGGCGCTCGCCGTGTTTCGTTTAAGGCCGCGGGATTTTGTGCTGGGCGCCGATACGGTTGTGGTGGCCGATGGTCAAATGCTTGGCAAACCGCGCGATGCCGAGGATGCGGCCCGTATGCTGCGGACGATTTCTGGGCGTACACACGAGGTCATTACCGGCATTTGCCTGGTCGGATCGGGAACTGAGAACGAAGTTGAAGAAGTTCGCTCAGAGACGACAAGGGTCACGGTAGGAGAGCTTAGTGAAGACGATATCCGCTCCTACATTGCCAGCGGCGAGCCCATGGATAAAGCCGGCGCATATGCAATTCAAGGTTGGGCTTCGCGCTGGATTTCGCGAATCGAAGGGGACTATTTTAACGTGGTGGGGCTGCCGGTTTGCTTGCTTTATGAAATGCTTCGAAGACACGGCGTGATCAAGAACTGAGAGTCCGCCGGCCGATTCTAGGATCTACGACTTCTTTTCCGGGCCCTGGTCGCCGTCTTTTACCGCGGACTTAAAGTTCTTAATGCCCTCTCCCAGGCCTTTGCCTAGGTCGGCCAGCTTGCTGGGACCGAAGATGAGAAGAGCAACAGCCAGAATCAGCAGAATCTCCGGCAAACCCAATTTACCCGGCATGTTAAGACCTCCGAGGGGTTCGCCATGCGCTCCTGGGGAGCGCGCTGGATTCCTACCACCACCCCTGTGGAAATTCTAGGCTCACCCCGCCCAAGAGTCAAAGCGGGCTCAGACGCCTTCGATCAGAGCCGCAAGCAGCGCCGCCCGGCGGGGCAACTCGGAAATCAGGATGGATTCGTGCGCGGCATGCGCGCCTTCCCCGACTCCGCCCAGACCGTCCAGCGTGGGGATTCCCAGAGCAGCCGTGAAGTTTCCATCCGAGCCGCCGCCTACGGCCGCTTCCTCGAGCTTCCAGCCGAGATGATTTGCGATCTCGGACGCTTGCCGGTAAATCTTCGCCACGCTTGCAGTGCGCTCCATCGGGGGACGATTGACCGCGCCGTGAATCTCAAGCTTGCAGCGGCGGTTGAACGGCTTCAGGGAACGCAGCTTGCGGTCGACTGCGCCGGCATCTTTCATGCGCGCAACGCGAACGTCGAGCACTGCTGTCGCTTCGGCGGGAATCACGTTCACGCGGGTTCCGCCCTGCACCAATCCGACGTTGAGCGTGAGGCCGCGCTTTTGATCCACCAGGCTCGATATCTGCGTGATCTGTCGCGCTAGTTCGATAATTGCGCTCTCACCCTTTTCGAAATCAAGGCCGGAATGCGCCGCTTTTCCCGTCACTTTCAATGTGTATTGACCTACTCCCTTGCGGGCGGTTTTGACGGCGCCCGTCAGTCCGTAGGAAGGCTCGAGTACCAGGACGGCTTCCGACTGCTTAGCCAAGCGCTCGGTGAGATGGCGCGAGGAGCCGCTGCCCACCTCCTCATCGGAAACCAGCAGCACGGTGACCGGCCGCGGCAGACTGCCGTGCCAGTCACGAAGGCCCGTGATCGCGGCCAACATCAGGGCGATGCCCGACTTCATGTCGAGCACGCCGGGGCCGTAGATTCGTCCACCGGATACGCGGCAGGGCATGCCGGTCAGAGTTCCTAAGGGGTAGACGGTGTCGCAGTGCCCCAAAAGCAAAACCGGCTTGGCGGACCGCTGGCCAGGAAAATTCACCTGCAAGTGATCGCCAAACTTGCTTTTATGAACGGTTACGTGGCCACCGAGAGCCCGAAATTTGGGAGCCAGAAAGGCGGTCAACCGATCGACGGCTGGCTTGCTGTCGCTGGGGGACTCGATCTCCACGAGCTGGCGGATGGTTTGGACAATTTCCGCCTTCCGCTTGGCGAAGTATGCAAGGCGCCGGGCGGACTCGGTTAGGGGAAGCTTGCCCCGTCGTCGCTGTGGCTTAGTAGTCATAGGCCGAGATCCATCCTGTGAACGGTAGTGTCCGATTTCTTGGGCTGGTTTCTTCGCGCCCTTCGCGCTTTTCTTTGCGAGCAAAGAAAAGCGCAAAGGACGCAAAGTTGGTAGATCACCCAGATTTAGGACACCATCCCGCGAACTGTTGCGGCCGCCGGTGGCAGGCGAGCGCGGTACAGTATAATCTTCGCTCTATACCGACTCGAATGGCCGATATTGCTCAACCCGTAGCCGAGATCCCAGCGCCCGGGAAAACCGTGCTGGATATCAACGATATTTTCCGCATTCTGCCGCATCGTTTTCCTTTCCTGCTGATCGACCGGGTGATCGATTTGACGCGCAAGCAGCGCATCGTGGCGCTGAAGAATGTCACGATCAACGAGCCGTTCTTTGCCGGGCACTTTCCCAATCTGCCGATCATGCCTGGGGTGCTGATCGTGGAAGCGATCGCACAGGCGGGGGGCGCCTTGCTGCTCACCGAAGTGGAAGACCGCGCAGACAAGCTGATCATGTTTACCGGAATCGAACGCGCCAAGTTCCGCCGACCGGTGGTGCCGGGCGATCAACTGCGAATCGAGGTCGAGCTAAAAGCCTGGAGGGCGGTCGGGCCCATGATCGCGGTGCGCATGGAGGGCGTGGTCACGGTGGATGGCCAGCGGGTGGCCGAAGCCAGCGTGAAGTGCCAACTGGTCGACAGCTCGCGCGGCCGGCGCGGCTTCGAAGAGACCGCGGAATCCGAATAGGTACGCAGGTGATTCTCCTTATTTTTCCTCTCGTGCCCGGTGCTTTGCCGCGATGAACGTTCACCCCAGCGCCATCATCGATCCCAGGGCCAGGGTTCATCCTTCCTGCAAGATTGGTCCCTACTGCGTGATTGGACCGGACGTCGAGCTGGGTGAAGGATGCCGCCTGGTTTCGCACGTTGCCATCGAAGGACCTGCGAAGATCGGCGCGGACAATGGCTTCTTTCCGTTTTGCGCGGTCGGGATGGCGCCGCAGGACTTGACCTATGCCGGCGAACCGACCCGCCTGGAGATTGGCGATCACAACGAGATTCGCGAGTGCGTCACCATCAGCCGGGGAACGGTGAAGGGCGGCGGACTGACGCACGTCGGCAGCCACTGCCTGGTGATGGCTTATACGCATATCGCGCACGATTGCGTGATTAACGACCACGTGATTCTGGCCAATGGGGCGACGCTGGGCGGCCACGTGATGGTTGAGGAGTGGGCAACGGTCGGCGCGCTCTGCCCGGTGCATCATTTTGTGCGCATTGGCGCGTATGCGTTTGTGGGCGGTGGGACTACGATTACCAAAGACGTTTTGCCGTTCTCGAAGACGGTGGCGGCACGCGATACGCACGCTTACGGGTTGAACGCGGTGGGACTGGAGCGGCGCGGCTTCTCCAAGGAGCGCATTGCGAAGATCCACCATGCCTACAAGCTTCTGCTGGCGTCGAAGCTCAATACATCGCAGGCGTTGGAGAAGCTGAAGTCGGAGACCGACCGCGGCGAGGATGCGGAGATGCTGATCCGGTTTATTGAGGGTTCGGAGCGAGGGGTGATTAAGTAGCATTCAGCACTCAGCACTCAGCATTCAGTCCGCAGCACTTGGCATTTAGCATTTGGCATTTGGCCGTCTGGGGTCGGAAATGGGCATGAGAACCCCGTCTTTCGCGCCGCTGGGGCTTTTCATTCCCGCCGTTTTCCCAGGGCTTGCGCCGTGGGCTGCATTCTTGCGCCGCTTCGCGGCTATTTAGGCCAAATGCTAAGTGCTAAATGCTAAGTGCTGGGACTGAATGCTGAGTGCTGCCCCTCCAATGCTATCCTTTCGCGATGGTTTCTTCTCGAGAACGACTCGGCCTGATTGCCGGCAACGGGCGCTTTCCTTTTCTCGTGCTGGATGCGGCGCGCGCTCAGGGCTTTGATGTTGTCGTGGCCGCTATTAAGGAAGAGACCTTCCCGGAGATTGAGACCTCAGGGGCACAAGTTCACTGGCTCTCGCTGGGGGATCTATCGGGGCTGATCGAGACCTTTCAGCGCGAGCGCGTGACCCGAGCGATCATGGCTGGACAGGTGAAGCACAAGCAGATTTTCTCCAGCATCCGGCCCGACTGGCGGCTGGCAAAGTTGTTACTCTCGCTGGGGACGCGTAACACCGACTCGCTGCTGGGCGCGATCGCGAAAGTTCTGGCTGACGAAGGCATTAAGCTGGAGAATTCCACCTGGTTGCTGGAGCCGCTGCTGGCCAGACCGGGCGTGCTTACGCGGCGCGAGCCAACCGACCAGGAGAAAAAGAACATCGAGTACGGGCGGGGCGTGGCGCGGGCTTTGGCGCAGTACGATATCGGACAGACTGTAGTGGTCGCCGAAGCGGCTTGCGTGGCCGTGGAAGCGATGGAGGGTACCGACGCTACGATTGAGCGCGCGGGACAGATCATGGCGTCGCTCGAGGCTGGAGCGTCTACTTTAAGCCGGGCGTTGACCGTGGTCAAAATCGCCAAGCCCAATCAGGATATGAGGTTCGATGTGCCGGTGATCGGAGTGAGGACGATTGAGGTGATGCAGCGGGCCGGGGCGACGTGCCTGGCGCTGGATGCGGGGAAGTGTTTGTTGCTGGATGGGTCTGGAATTTTGACAGCCGCGGATCACGGCGAATTGGCGATTGTTTCCGATTCAGTCTGATCAAGTTCATGTGAAACTGTAAACCACGGGGGACACAGGGAAGCACAGGGAACAAAGAACCTTGATCGAGCTTCGTTAAGGAGAACCTGCATGTCCGAAACTGCCCGTCTTGCCGATCAAATCCGCCGTGCCTTTGAGGGGGAGGCGTGGCATGGGGACTCCGTGCTCGAAATTCTTGCCGGGGTGAACGCTAAGACTGCGACGGCGCGGCCGATTCCAAATGCTCATAGCATATGGGAGCTGGTGCTGCACATCGCGGCTTGGGATGATGCTGCGATCCGCCGCGCTGGCGGTTCGGCGGTGCAGTTGACGGACGAAGAGAATTTTCCGAGCGTGAAAGACACTAGCGAGGATGCGTGGCGGCGCACGGTGGAGCAGGTTAAGAAAACGCACGGTGAGTTGGTGAAGACAGTTGCCGCTTTTCCCGATTCGCGGCTGGGAGATCAGGTGCCCGGGAAAAAAGAAGATTATTACAATTTTTATTATTTGTTTGCCGGGATTGTGCAGCATGAGCTTTACCATGCCGGGCAGATTGCGCTGCTGAAGAAGTTCGAATAACGCCCCCATTGCATGGCTCCTCAGAATCTCATCAACGTCGCGGTGGTTGGCGCGGGCGCTTTCGGGCGTAATCACGCGCGGGTGTATCGCGAGCTTGGGGAGCAAGGGTTGGGAGTGCGGCTGGTCGGCGTGGTCGATCCCGACTTGGCCCGGGCCGATGCCGTTGCCGGCGAATTCGGTTGCCGTGCCTTTGGCTCCATCGAGCAGCTTCTTACTACGCACAGCGAGGTGCGAGCGGCATCAGTGGCGGTGCCGACCGTTGAGCATTTGACCGTCGCGCGCCGGCTAATGGAGTCGGGCGTGGACGTGCTGATCGAGAAACCGCTGGCCTTCTCCATCGGGGAGGCCGACGAACTGATCGAGTTGGCGGGACGGCACCAACGCATTGGCCAAACCGGCCACCTGGAGCGCTTCAACCCCGCGGTGCGCGCGACGGCCCCGCTGGTGACGCAGCCGATGTTTTTCGAAGTGCACCGGCTGAGCATATTCACGCCGCGCTCGCTGGACGTCGATGTCGTGCTCGATCTTATGATTCACGATCTCGATGTGGTGCTCTCGCTGGTGAATTCTCCGGTCAAGGAAATCCGCGCCGTTGGTCTGCCGATTCTTTCGACGAAAGTGGATATCGCCAATGTCCGCATGGAATTCGAGTCGGGCTGCGTTGCGAACTTTACTGCCAGCCGGGTTTCGACGGAACAAGTGCGCAAGCTGCGCTTCTTTCAGCCGGGGCAGTATGTGTCGCTGGACTATAGCCGGCAAGATGTTTTGATTTTTGCGGTTGGCGATGAAAAAGATGGAACTCCGTCGGCGAATCCTCAGATTAAGATACTCAAGCCTCCAGTGGCTGCCGAGGAGCCGTTGCATGCGGAGCTAGAGTCCTTTCTGGAGGCGGTGCGCACGCGGTCGCAACCGCTGGTTTCTCTGGAAGATGGAAGGCGAGCGCTGGCGGTTGCTTTGGAGATTGTCGGAGCGATTCGGGAACATAGCGATCGGGTGGATTTGGATCGTTTGCGGGTGGGGAATTAGTTCCCGGAAATAGGCAGCATATTGAAACAGCGTGGGCGATCGGCGCGGCTGAAGCCGCGACCTTTCAAAACCTGGCTTGCTGTGTGATTGTGGGAGATATGAGTCTAAGAAAAACAAGGATCGCTCCTCTGTGGTTCGCCGTGTTCCTCATCTCGACAAGTTTTGTCTCCGCGCAAAGTGGTTCGTCCGACTCGCGGGGAGTTGCGCAAGCCCGGGCGGCGCATCTCTCTCATGGCATCAACACCAGCCACTGGTTCGCGCAGGTTTACGACGCTAAGGGATACACCAAGGAGCACTTCGAAACCTGGACTACGGCGGAGGATATCGCGATGATCAAGTCGCTGGGCTTCGATCATGTGCGCCTGAGCGTGAATCCTCAGCCTATGTTTTCTCCGAACCGGGCCAATGAAATTAATGCGGAATACCTGGGCTGGCTGGATGCCGCGGTGAAGATGATTCTCGATCACGGCCTGGCTGTAGTGATCGACATGCATCCGGAAAGCGACTTCAAGGAAAAACTGACTAAGAGCGACGATGCGGTGCAGCAGTTCGCCGATTTCTGGCGGGCGCTGGCCCAGCATTATGCGTCGTGGGACGCGGAGCGGGTGTTCTTTGAGATCATGAACGAGCCAGAATTCTCGGACCGCTACCGCTGGTATGGCGTGGAGTCCAAGCTGGCGGCAGCGATTCGGGAGGGCGCGCCGCAGCACACGATCATTGCGGCGGGAGGGCGCTGGTCGGACGATGACGATCTGGTTTTCCTCGAGCCCTCGCGCGATCCCAATGTAATTTACAACTTTCATTTTTACGAGCCGCACATTTTTACCCATCAGGGGGCGACGTGGGGTTCCTACTATTGGCATTGGGTGAAGGGATTGAAGTATCCGTCCAATCCGGAGTCGGCGGCACAGACCGCGGCGAGCGTGCCGGATGCCGTGGACCGGCTGCGTGTGATTCGCTACGGCTACGATCATTGGGACGCTGCCCGCATCGAGGGCGAGGTTGGTCAGGCGGCGGAATGGGCTCATCGTTACAACGTGCCGCTGGTGTGCAACGAATTCGGCGCGTTTCGACCTTACACCGATCCTCAGGACCGCGCAGCTTGGATCTCCGACGTACGGACTGCGCTTGAAAAGCATGGCATTGGCTGGGCTATGTGGGATTACAGCGGAGCGTTTGGGGTGGTTGACAGGACCTCGGGGCATCCCCTGCCGGATGAAGTGACGCTGCATGCGCTGGGGTTGAAGTGGGCTAGATAACACAATCACTACAGCACGTCTGGCGATGGTGTGTGGTTCCCGTCTTCAGCGGCTGAAGCTGGATCTTGTTGTAGACCTTTGCAGCACCTGAAGCAGTAGCCCTACCCATTCATCCGCCAAAATAATCGGGGACTACAGAGATCCGAGCCATTTCACTGGCAAGTGGGCGGCCAGCGCGTTGGCCAGGCGGTCGTCCGCAGTAATCAGCTGAACCGAGGACTGCACGGCTAGCGCTACGTAGAGACTGTCATAAACGGTGCGTTGGTGGGCCAGGGCGATTCTGAGGGCTTCCGGCAGCAGATCGGCAGAGGAGAAAACCGGGATCGCGAGGTCTTTCACTAGTCCGAGGGCTAACAGAGCCTGGGCAGGCGAGAGTCTGCCGTTCCTCACTGCCTTCCACAGTACATTGCCGAGTTCCGGCCAAAATAAATCCGGCACCATGAAACGGATCTCTCCTCGGCTGTAGGACTGCAATAGCCGCTGGGCTTGGGGAACGAACGACTCTCCGGCCGAGGGGAGGCACCATTTGGCGGCGACGCTGGCGTCCAGGACGAAGGCCGTCAACGCTCGCGGTCCTCACGAAGCATTCGTTCACTGGTCGAGAATGAGCCCGGGATTGGCGGAGCGGACATTTGAAGGGCGGCCAACTGTTTCGAAATTCTTTTGCGCCTCTTTAACTCTTCCGAGGTTGGGATATTTTCCTTCAGTAGGGTCAAGACTTCGGCTGCGATGGACTTGCGGTTTTGCCGGGCGCGCTGGCGGAGAGCATCGTAGAGTTCGTCGGGGACGTTTTCGACGTATAGGGTTGGCATAGGCATAGCCTATGAGTATCATAGCATAATCATATGCGAGCAATCGGATATTAGACTAGGACCTTAGATCGCAGAGGTCGCGGAGAACATCCGCAGAGTACGCAGAGGAAAGGCGATGACGCAAACTGAGACATTAAGCATCACGCCGCACTTCGACAATGTCCGCTGCTTTTCGATACAGTAGTTAACTCCCATGCTTGATCTGAACTTTGTCCGTGACAACCTGCCGGTGGTGGAAGAGAAACTGCGCCAGCGCGGGATGGATCCCGCCGAGGTGCTGAAGGGCTTTCGTGCGTTGGATGCCGAGCGCCGCCAAGCTATTACCGAAACTGAAAATATCAAAGCCCGCCGCAACCGTCTTACGGAAGAAATCGCCAAGCTCAAGAAAAGCAAGCAGGACGCAAGCGCGCCTCTGGCGGAAACCAAGGAGCTACGAGACCAGCTTGAGAAGCTGGAAAAATCGGTCGCGGAATACGAAGCCCGGTTGCGGGAACTCATGTCCAGCATCCCGAATCTGCCAGGCGACAGCGTCCCGGTGGGGAAATCAGAGCAGGATAACGTCGAAGTACGGCGCTGGGGAAGTGCGCCGGAATTTGCTTTTGCACCCAAGCCGCATTGGGAGCTGGGAGAGCAGCTTGGAGTGCTCGATCTGGAGCGGGCCGCCAAACTTACGGGCGCGCGGTTTGCCGTGTACTGGGACCTGGGAGCGCGCCTGGAGCGGGCGCTGGCGAATTTCATGCTCGACTTGCATACGCGCGAGCACGGCTATACGGAAGTGCTGCCTCCCTACCTGGTGAACTCAGAGTCGATGTATGGCACGGGGCAACTCCCCAAGTTCGCCGCCGATCTTTTTCGCGTGCCGCACGGGGAGAAAGATTTGTGGCTGATTCCCACCGCGGAAGTCCCGGTCACTAACCTCTATCGCGATGAGACGGTGGATGCGGCTCGGCTTCCCATTTCATTGACGGCCTATACTTCGTGCTTCCGCAGCGAGGCCGGGTCTTACGGCAAGGACGTGCGCGGTATTATCCGGCAGCATCAGTTTCAGAAAGTTGAACTGGTAAAGTTTTCGCGTCCGCAGGAATCGTACGACGAGTTGGAGAAACTCACGCACGATGCGGAAGAGGTCTTACAGAAGCTGGGTTTGCATCACCGGGTGATGGCGCTGTGCACCGGCGACTTGGGTTTTTCTTCCGCCAAAACTTATGACATCGAAGTCTGGCTGCCGGGGCAGCAGTTGTTTCGCGAGATTTCATCCTGCTCGAACTTCGAGTCGTTTCAGGCGCGGCGCGCCAATGTGCGTTATCGTCCGGAGGGAAAGAGCAAGACCGAGTTTGTACATACAGTGAACGGAAGCGGCTTGGCCGTGGGACGCACCTGGGTGGCGATTGTGGAAAATTGTCAGCAGGCCGATGGCAGCGTGGTGATTCCGGAGGCTTTGCGGCCATACATGGGGACGGATCGGATCACAGCGAAGAAGTTCTAGGCACGGGAGCCCTTAACGGCTTCCCTCATAGGGACGAGGCCCGTCTCGCCCGCACCGTCGAGGGCGAGACGGCTTCTGGACAGCCTTCCACCAGGCCGGCGCTACAAAAGCTTGGTTGAATCCAGCAGTATTGTTACCGGACCATCGTTCACCAGCTCCACTTCCATCATTTCCTGGAAACGTCCGGTCTGGCAGGGGAGGCCGGCGGCGCGAATGCATTCCACGAAATATTCATAGAGCTTGCGGGCATGGACGGGAGCCGCGGCCGCGTCAAAGGACGGCCGCTTGCCGCGGCGGACATCGCCATACAGCGTGAACTGGGACACCACTAGCACTTCGCCATGAACATCGCCTGCAGACAAACTCATTTTCCCGCCGGCGTCTTCGAAGATACGCAGGCCGGCAATCTTGTCGGCGAGGTAGGCGGCATCGGATTCGGCGTCGGTCGCGGCGACTCCGAGCAAGACCAGCAAGCCGCCGCCGATCTTGCCAACGATCTGTCCGTCAACCGTGACTTGAGCCCGGCTTACGCGTTGGACGACGGCTCGCATGGGAGGCTATCTCACAGGAGACGCGGATCGAGGGGCGGGATTTGTTTGGTCATGCAGGGCCAGGCAGAACGCACTCGATGCCTGTGACTCCATGACATATTAAACTGTATTCGCTGCCGTTGACCCAAAGGACAGCCAGCCATTAGGATTCCTTGGGGCGGCGAGCGGATCCACCTGCATCCAATTCCAGAGCGCCGGAACTGTTCCTTTACACTCATTCGGCCCCGCCGGTACACTACTTCTTCCTTTACAGGCTTTTGGAGGGCGTATTCTTATGGCTAACGAAGGCAAAAAAGAAGTCGCCGAAAAGGTTAAGCAGATCATCTCCGAGCAACTGGGAGTCGACGAATCGGAAGTGACGCCCAGCGCCTCGTTTGTGGACGATTTGGGTGCGGACTCACTCGATCAGGTGGAACTCGTGATGGCGCTGGAAGAGGCCTACGACCTGGAGATCTCGGACGCGGATGCGGAAAAGATCCTCACCGTGCAGGCCGCCATCGACTACGTCGAGAAGCACGCCAAAGTCGCCAAGTAACGATTGACCAGCCGGGGTCGCCGGCCGCATACGGGGACGCAGTCCCCACATCAGGCGGGGAGTCAGCCCGTCCGCACAACCGCAGATAACGACAACCGTTACAAGGAGAAACATGGCAGCCGTCGATGAAAAAGTGAAACAGATCATCGTGGAGCAACTGGGAGTGGATGAAGGCGAAGTCACGCAGACCGCGTCATTCGTGGACGACCTGGGCGCCGATTCGCTGGACACGGTGGAACTGGTGATGGCCTTCGAAGAGGCCTTCGAGATCGAGATTCCCGATGAGGACGCGGAAAAGATCCGCACCGTCCAGGACGCGATTGACTACATCGGGAAGCACGGGAAAGGCGGGAAGTAGTTGGGGCGTCGGGTCGTCATCACTGGGATCGGCTTGATCTGCGGGGTGGGAAACACCACGGAAGAGGTGTGGAAGAACCTGCTGGCGGGCAAGAGCGGAATCGGACGCATCACGCAATTTGATGCGTCGAGCCACGCCTGCCAGATCGCGGCTGAAGTCAGAAATTTCGACCCGCTGCAGTTCATCGAGAAAAAAGAACTGAAAAAGATGGGCCGCTTCATTCACCTGGCTATGGCAGCAGCCGATGAGGCGATGAAGATGTCGGGGCTGCAGGTGACGCCCGAGATCACTACCCGCGTCGGGGTTCACGTGGGCTCGGGTATCGGCGGGTTCGACATCATCGAGCGGGAACACTCCAACCTGCTCAACGGCGGCCCCCGCAAGATATCGCCGTTTTTTATCCCGGCGGCGATTGTGAACCTGGCGGCGGGACAGATCAGCATCCGTTACCACGCGCAGGGGCCGAATGAAGCCACCTGCACCGCCTGCACCTCCAGCGCTCATTCGGTAGGCGACGCTTTCAAGATCATCGCGCGCTGCGACGCCGACGTCATGATTGCGGGCGGCACCGAGGCCGCGATCACGCCCTTGGGTGTGGGCGGGTTTGCGGCCATGCGCGCCCTTTCTACCCGCAATGACGAGCCGGAGAAAGCCAGCCGCCCCTGGGACGTGGCGCGGGATGGCTTTGTGATCGGCGAGGGCGCCGGCATTCTGGTGATGGAAGAACTGGAATTCGCCCGCCGCCGCGGGGCCAAGATTCTCGCGGAAATCGTGGGCTACGGTATGAGCGGCGACGCCCACCACATCACTCAGCCGGCTGAAAACGGCGACGGCGCTTATCGAGTGATTCTAAATACTTTAGCCGACGCGAAGGTGCAGCCCACCGACGTCGGATACATCAATGCACATGGAACTTCCACCGACATCGGCGACAGGCTGGAAACGGTGGCGATCAAGCGTGCCTTCGGCGAGCACGCCTACAAGCTGGCGGTTAGCTCGACTAAGTCTATGACGGGCCACCTCTTAGGTGGCGCTGGGGGGCTGGAAGCGGGCATCACGGTTCTCGCCCTCCAAAACGAAATGCTGCCGCCCACGGCGAACCTGGACACCCCCGACCCGGAGTGTGACCTGGACTATGTTCCCAAGCACGCCAGGGCCGCCAAACTGGAGTATGCGATGTCGAACTCCTTCGGTTTTGGCGGCACGAATGGGGCGCTTCTGTTCCGGCGGTGGGAGCAGTAGTACATGTCCTGCACGCTGACCGCATTCGAACCATATCTTGTTCTAAACAACTAACTTACCTGTTTCGATCCCACCGTTTTATTCGCCTGAGGTAATGATACCTCTGTACCGGTCGATGGTACTTCTATCTCTTTGCCAAGGCGCGAAAGGTGGCCCAGAATTGAGGAGTTCAAGGCACTACGCCACTGTCATGGACAAGTCACTGGGAACCCTCGTCTCTGCCATCCCGACCTCAAGAAAGGCCACAGCCCGGATTGCCCTGGTCGACATCGGGGAACCGGCCAAGAACGTCCTGTCGGACTGTTTCAGGCAGTTTGGCCTCGAAACCGTCACGCTGACGGGAGACGTGGCTGAGCGGATCAAGAGAGAGAAGTTCGAGGCTTGCGTGGTCAACCTGGTTCCGGGCGCTGAGACCGTGATGGAATCCGCACGCACCTCGCCTTCGAATGGGCACATGGTGATTTACGGCATCGGAGGCAGCGCACAGGACGCCATGCGATTTTCAAAGTATGGAATTAATGCGGTCTTCCACGAGCCCCTGGAACGCCCCGCAGCCTTGAAACTGGTGCGCGCCACGCAAATGCTGGTGATGCATGAGTTTCGCCGTTACGTGCGCATTCCGGTCATCACCGAAGTCTCACTGGTCACGGCGGACAGCCGCCGCTTTACCGCCACCAGCAAAGAAATCAGCTCGGGAGGGATGTCGATTCAAACCGCGGAGGTGGTGTCCGTAGGGCAGGGGGTCGAGATTTCCTTCGCTTTGCTCACTTTGCCGCGCATCTGGGTGCGCAGCACCGTGAGCTGGAGGAAGCCCGCCAGCAAGAGCATCGGCATTCGCTTCGATCCCAAGGATGAGCGGCGCATGCGGATCAGGGAATGGATCGAGGCATACCTGGAGAGTTGAGCAGGCTTGGCAGCGCCATCGGCTTAGGCGGACGGCAGATCGCTACTTGAGTAAACCGCGCCGGGTGGCGCCGGTTCGTCTTCTTCCTCACGGTGCAGCGGAATCACGACCCGAACCAGTGTGCCCTGGGCACTCGATTCCACTTCAAACTGTCCACCCAATTGGTGTACCCGTTCCCGCATACCAGCCAGGCCCACGCCGGTTTGCGGCGCGCTGCTTTGAATCTGACGCAATACTTCCGCAGGCATACCCGATCCGTGGTCTCTGACTTCGAGGCGGACGTGCTCTGCGTCCACCTGCAAAACGATCTCGCCGGACTCACTGTGGGAATGGCGGTGAAGATTGGTAAGGCATTCCTGTAGTACGCGGAACAGCGTAATTTCAACATCAGCCGGCAGGCGGGGAAGGTCGGGGGGGAGATCGAGCGTGACGGGAATCTTGCTGCGCTGAGAAAAGCCAGTGACGAACCAGGTGGCTGCCGAGGCCAAGCCCGCCTCGTCCAGCAGCGGGGGATGCAGAAGGTGGGATAGAGTGCGGGTTTCGGTGATGCACTGTTCCAGAATCTTGCTGCACTCGGCAACCAGGGATTCCTTGTTCTTGGTGGCGGAATCCCCGAGCATTTCAATCGTGATTTTGAGACCGACCAGGTATTGCCCCAGGCTGTCATGGATTTCGCGGGCGATGCGGCGGCGCTCCTGATCCTGAAGATTGAGCAGACGCGCGCTGAGCCGGCGGAGCGCTTTCTCCGCGTCGCGGCGCGCGGTTACATCGAGGGCAATCACACCGATCTGATGGACTTCGTCCCGGCCGTCGCGAATCGGGAAATAGTTGACCAGCCAATGACGGACTCCTCCCGCTTCGCCGAGCATCTCGCCAAAAATCTCCTGGTCGAGCACGGATTCTCCCTTGTGCAGAACGTTCTGCAAAATTGACGCTGAGCCGAGCGAGCTGGCGCCGAGGATATCTTCCACGGATTTGTTGATGAAGCTGTCGGGCTGCCGGCCCGCCATAGCGGCGAGAACGTCGTTAATCCTCTGATAGCGCAATTGGGCGTCGAGAATGGCGAATCCGACGGTGGAGGAAGAAAAGAACGCATTCACCAGCTCCCGGCTGGCGCGGGCGACTGCCTCGGTGCGCTCCCGCTTGGTGAATTCAAGATTGAACAAATAGAACTCAGCGCCCAGAAGCCAAAGCGCAAACACGAATGCGGCACTAAGAACGGCGAGAGTACGTCGGTAGCTGGCATCCGCTGCGTTTCGGCGTTGCCCGAGTAATCGCTCCTCAGCGCTTTGCATGGCCTTTACGCGGCCACGCACTTCGTCAGCCAGAGCCGCACTCTCGAAGGTCGCGGCACGCTGCCGCTTGTCGTCCCAGGTGCCCGTTTTCTTCCCGTTGATCGAGGACTGGAGGAGATTGATGTGATCATTCAGGGTGATTTCCAGTTGCCCGATCTCGGACTCGCGTCTGGGGTTATCGGAAGCCAACTGCTTCAGATCGGCCAAGTCACTAGGAATTTCCTGGACCGCCGAAGTGTATCCACCTAACAGAGTGTCATTGCTGGTGATGACGAATCCTCGCCGGGCGTTGTTGGCGCGGAGCGAGTCGGAACACACTTCTTCGAGCGCCAGTTGGACCTCACGAGTGTGGGAAACCATTTTTTCGCTGGCCACGAGCCGCTGCGTGGCGCGGTAGGCAGAGACGCCGATGCCAACCAGCAGAATCACCGCCGCCACAAATGTGGCCCACGCGATATGGCGTAGCGAATACTTCATAACTTGAACAAATTAGAGGAAGTAACCGTCCGAGTCCCCGGGCAAGGCACCGCACTTGCAGTGACGTGAGGATGATAGCGGAATCGCGTGCAGGGTAACCAGACTTTTTGGCCTGCCTTGAATGGCACGATCCCCGGGCAAGATCGAACGTTCGGAATTCGACAGCGCGGACTCGGCCTCTGTCGAGGAGTCAAAATTACGGGAAGTGCTTGAATTCTGAGGGGTTTCCCTCTAATCCTTTGGTGCCATCGGTACTGCTCCGATACTCGTGTAAAATCAAAAAGATACATGTCTAGCTCTTCCCAACTGGTGCAGATCGCACTTGGGCCTCCGGTGCGGCAGCCAAAACCTGACTGGCTGCGGGCAAAGGCTCCATCGGGGGAAAACTTCCATAATCTTAAGAAGCTGACTCGCGGCCTGGGGCTGCATACGGTTTGCGAATCTGCCCAGTGTCCGAATATCGGCGAGTGCTGGAACCACCGCACGGCAACCTTCATGTTGCTCGGCGACATTTGCACCCGGCGCTGCGGTTTCTGTGCGGTGCCGAAGGGAAAGCCCGGGGCAATTGACTGGGAAGAGCCGGCGCGAGTGGCGGAGGCGGTCGCCACGCTAGGGCTGAAGCACGCAGTAATCACCAGCGTGAATCGCGACGACGACAACCTCGGGGGAGCGCGGGTGTTCGCGGAAACCATCCGGCACATTCGCGAGTCGTCACCGGAGTGCCGGATTGAGGTGCTGATTCCGGATTTTCAGGGTTTGGACGAGGCGCTGCGAATCGTCCTGGATGCCCGGCCCGACGTGCTGAACCACAATACCGAGACCGTACCCCGGCTCTACCGGGTGGTGCGATCCGGCGCCCGTTACGAACGCAGCCTGCAACTGCTGGAGAACGCGAAGAAGTTTTCTCCTGGAATGGTGACTAAATCCGGCCTGATGGCTGGACTGGGCGAAACTATGGGCGAGTTGGTGGATGTGTTCCGCGATCTGGGGGCGCGGGGCGTGGACATTCTAACGGTCGGACAGTATTTGCGGCCCTCGCGCGATCATCTCCCGATTGCGCGGTTCTACACTCCGGATGAGTTCCAGTACATGAGGGATGAAGCATTGCGCTTTGGCTTCCGCCACGTGGAATCGGGACCGATGGTGCGCTCCAGCTATCACGCGCACGAGCAGGCGGACGGGGCGAGTGCGGCCAGCGCGATGATTTCGTAGCACCGGCGCGTGCTCGAATGCTGCTGTGCACTACGGCCTTGCACACTTTCAACAACGTATTCACACCCTCGAGACCACAAAATACAGTGAACACCCGATGGAAGCTCGTATTGCGAGGCGATAACTTGCCAGTGTAATTCCCCCGCGCACGGGCTACGGTTGTATGCCCGTATTGAGCGCTTCCCCCGCTCCATTCGCCGCAGGCGCAGTTTGCGCCTTGCGGCGTCGCAGGTCTCCTGGGAGTTGTGAGCGCGTGAGCCACAGCCCCGCAGCCACGGCTGCAGCCCATGTAATTCCGCCCAGACCCAGGGCTTTGATATCGCCTAACCGGCTGCCGTTCACCATCGCCACGCGCACCATCTGATAGCTCAGCAGGCCCGCAACCGCGGCAGTAAGCGCTGCCTTGCCGACTTCTCTCCACTGCAATTGGATAAAGGAAACCAGTTTGCGCTGATGCAATAGAAAAGCCATGGCTAGACAATTAGCTATGATTCCGAGGTCTGAAGCCACCGCCAGCCCAACCGTGGAAAAAGCGCCGAACAGCGCGGCGTACATCGGGATCGAGGCCGCCGTAATAAGCGTGCTGGCAATCATCGGCGTGAGCGTATTGCCGGCGGCATAGAACCCGCGCGCGTACAGGGCCTGTGCCGACCAGAAACCCAGCGAAAGCGAGAACCAGAAGAAATAAAGCGCAATTTCGCGTGAATCGAAGAAGGTAAGGCGGCCGCGCCGGTAGAGCAGATCGACCAGCGGCAGCGCCGCGCTCATCATGAAACTACTGGCCAGCAGCGAAGTCGCGGTAATGCGGTATACGGAACCATTCACCGCGTCGGAGAACTGTTGCATCTTCTTTTCGCCGATCAGGCGGGCAAAGAATGGCAGGGACGCCTGGCCCGCGGCTTGCCCCAGCACGGAAATCGGCACGGCGAACAGCCGCTTGGCGTATGTGAGGCGAGTGATATCGCCCACCGAGTGCTTGGCGAAGAAGCGAAGAATCCAGTCATCCGCGCTGACCAGCGACACGCCTAACATCAGCGGAATGGAGAGCCGCACCCATTCGCGGAACGCGGGGTTGCGCACGTCGAAAGAAATGCGATAGCGAGCACCGACGCGGGCGGCTCCGATGGCATTGATCAGAAAAATTCCAAAAAAACTGCCGGCGACCGCGCCATAAGCCAGCGACGCGATGCCAAAGCGGTGCTGAAACAACACACCGCCCAGAATAATTCCGAGGTTGTAAATCAGCGGCCCGAATGCAGGCAGGAAAAACATCCGCCGGGAATAGAGCACGGCGGAAACCACCCCGCCGACGTAAAAAAATAACTGCGCGGGAAGAAGAATGCGCGTCAGGTGAACGCAGATGGCGAGTTTTTCGGCGTCAAATCCGTTCTTTCCTCCAAAGTACCAGCCATCAAGCTGCGGCGCGAAGATTTCGGCCAGGATGATTCCCGCCAGCAGCACCGTGCTCATGACGGTAATAATCACGGAAAACGTCCGATGAGCCTCGTCGTCCTTGCCTTGGGCGAGGAAGCGCGAATAAATGGCGATGAAGGTGATGGAAACCGTGCCCCCGGCCACGATGTAATTCAGCCAGTCGGGGATGGTGAAGCCGGCGTTGTAGGCGTCGGTTAGGGATGTAGCGCCGAAAGCCCACGCGATATAGGCCTCGCGCAGGAACCCCAAAAACCGCGACAGCATAACCGCAACCATCACCAGCAAGGTGGCGGAGAAAGCAGTGTGCTGGTGGGAGGGCCGAAACACGCGCAGGAGGCGGTTCCAAACACGGGCGCGGCCGGCTGCAGAAGTTTCAGGGGGATTCGACATCCAAGGCCGATTCTACACGGCAGACTTTGCGGTTTGGATGCACGAGGCGGTACGCCTGCACTCCAAAGTTTGTCATTCCGAACCGCTGGTAGCCGCGCGCCTAGCGCGGCGAGAGCGGTGAGGAATCTGCTTTCCCCTCGTCCATCATTGTCCCGTCAGCCGCTTTGCATCGCCGGGAAGACTCCGAGCCGTAACCGCCTTTCCCCTCAATCACTTGCCAGACGATTTCCGCTTGCTCCTCTCTTTACCCGCCGTGCATTGCCGACGCAGCCGTTCCACGCCAAAGTGTGGCCTCAGAAGAGCAGGAGGCCCCGAATGGCAAGTCCGCTGATCGAATTTTGTGAGCAAACCAATCCCGAACTGCTACGCGAAGTGCGACGCTCGAGGTTCAAGAACGCAGTCCGTGTTCACAAGAGTCTGCTGGCCCGGGCAGAGAAGCGCACCTTGCTATGGCTGGCCGAGCGTACGCCCGAGCGAATTAATTCCGACCATCTAACCCTGGTCGGATTCCCCGCCCAGGTAATGACGGGAGTCAGCTATGCCCTGGCTCGTAGCAACCGCTACTGGCTCCTTGCCGGGATCGTCTTCCTCGCTCTTAACTGGCTGGGCGACAGCCTGGACGGCACACTGGCGCGGGTCCGGCAACGGCAACGTCCGCGCTATGGCTTCTACGTCGACCACATTGTCGACAGCTTTGGCGCGGTGGCGATGATGGGCGGGCTGGCGTTCTCGGGCTATATGCATCCCTACATCGCCATCGGTCTGCTCGTCGGATTTCTGCTGCTTTCCATTCAGTCTTATCTCGCCACCTACACGCTGGGCGAGTTTCGGCTTTCCTTTTGGAGTTTTGGCCCCACCGAGCTGCGCATCCTGCTGGCAGCGGGCAACCTGGCGCTACTGCGCTGGCCGATGGTGTGGCACGGGCAATATCGGCTGTTCGATATCGGAGGAATCGCGGGCTGAGTTGGCATGGGCGCGATGCTGCTCTTCTTCACACCGCGCAATACTCGCCGACTCTATCGAGAGGAGCGGCTGTCGTGACCGCGCACGCGCAGGATCGAGTCAGTCACGGTAATTCGCTGGTTGAAGTTCAACGCCGTCGGTGGAATCGGGATTGCCGTGCAGCTGACTCGTGCTGCTGGACTGAAAAGCGGAGTTCATCTCGACTACCTGGCAGCGACGGCGCTGGCCGTCGAGGCCGCGGTGATCCACAACTTCCTGTGGCATGAGCGATTTACCTGGGCGGACCGGCATCGCGCGGAGGGCTGGTCGAGCTTGCGAAGTTCAATCTGACTACTGGAATATTTTCGATTCTCGGGAACCTGGCGTTGATGAAGCTTCTGGTAAGGACGCGATGCACCTGCAGTATCTTCTGGCCAACGGAATCACAATCGCCGTTTGCTCGGTGGTTAACTTCTTGCTCAGCGACAGTCTTGTATTTCGGCCGTGACCTGGTTCCCTCTATCCTCGGTGGTGAGCAAAGCTGCAATCAACCACAGGGTCACAGGGGAGCACAGGGGATTCAGCACCACTAATCCATGTGGCCGTGCCCCTGGCGCTCGACTGACCAGATATCCTCCGGATTCTTTTCGAAGGGATAGACGTGCACCATCCAGCCGAAAACCTGCGGGCAGGAATTTGCCGCCGGCGGCGTCGCAGGCCTGTTGCGTGGTGATGGAGCCATCCAAGCCGAACTGCGGATGCGGTCCTAACGTTGCTGGCTCGCTTGTCGGCCGGCGGCAGGCAAAGATTCACGTGCGCATGCCACTGCGCGACGCTGAGCGGAATGCGCTGGTTCGAGTTCGTCTTCGCTGGCGTTCTTGCGCGCGGTGTACATCACGCCGATCAGCTTGTAGCCGTCGCCGTGCTTTTCGTAGAGCAGCGACGTGGGATGCTCGGGATCGAAGTGAACAATGGCCTCGAAAGCGTACCCGTAGTTGGTGAAGTGATACTGCTTCTGCGGGACGTTGGGCAGGAAGATCTGGAAGCCGTCGGCCAGCGCGACTCTTGTAGTCGGTGTATTTCTCGGCAACTTTGCGGGCGGCGTCCACGACCTGCGGCGGCGCGTTCCGAGTCGCCAGGCTTGGGGTCGCGCAGCGCAGTCATCTTCATGTGCGGGCCCATATCCATGTGGCGGCCCTCCATGGAGTGCATGGCGGGGGCGCGCCGTCGTCGTTCATGCCGGGCATGTTGCTCGATCCGGCGGGGGTGGACATGTCCATCCCTGGCATGTCGGGTTGCTTTTGGTCCTGCGCTCGCAAGACTGTTGCCAGTAACGCGATGGCTGCAAGAGCCGTGACGAAATAGCATTTCATAGGACCCGATGCCTCCCAGATATTAAACCCGAGACTAAGAGATTTGTTTCCCTGTGCTTCCCCGTGTTCTCTGTGGTTGTGAGGGTTGAAACCACAGGGGGACCTGGGAAGCCCAGGGAACGCGGGTTGTGCTGAGTGGGTGCGGGGAGTGCCGTGGGCACCCCAACGCTTCTTGAGCCGCTTCCGCCCCGAGCGAACGCAATCCGGCACGCCGATGCCGCGATAGGCATTTCCCGGCGAGCGCCAGGCCGGGCAACTGCCGGCGCAGGCGCTCGATGCGTTCCAGATGCTCCAGATGGCCGACGTTGTATTGCGCCATGGCCGCCGGCCATTTGTAGACGCGGGCAAAGAGCGGTTCGGCGGTCATGCCGAGAATCTGGCGAAATTCGTCCGGCGATGATCGCGAGGATTTCGCGCTCCGATAGCTGCAGAACCGGTTCATCGCGCGTTCCGCCGAGAAAACAGCGGATCAAAGCGCGGTCCTGGGGAGCGCGGAATGGAAACTTATTGTGCACGAAAGTAGCCGCCAGCATGCGCTTTCCCTCGCTGCGCGGGACCAGGAAACCGAAGCCCGGCGGCAGTGCCGCGCGCACGCTCCCGATCGTATCCCAAAGTGACGGTCACGGATGAGCTGTAGCGGATGTTGCGAAGCTCCGAGGCGAGTTCTGCGCTTGCAGGTTGCAGAAGGCCGGCGGCGGCGGGCGCTGGCGTGGCGACGATTACTGCGTCGAAAGAGCGACTTGGTCTCCGGCAGTCACTAGCCAGTCGCCATTCTGCGGTTGCAACGATTGGACAGGCGGTTCAGGACGCAAAGCGATGGCGTCAGGCGCGCAACCAAGCGTCGACTAACTGCTGCATCCCTCCTTTCAGGGAGGTGAACAGCGGCCGGGCCACGCTCTTTGCGGCAGTACTTGCGGGCCGTGAGCATCGCCCTTCCCAGGCTGCCGTGCTTTGCTTCCATCTGCGACAAAGCGCGGCAGAACGGCGCGCACGCTCAAGTTCGAAGCCTCGCCGCCGTAGACGCCGGAGAGCAGCGGCTCGGCGACGCGATTCACCATTTCCCTTCCGTAGTGACGAGTGACCAGAGATGCGACGGATTCGTCCTCTCGCGACTCCTGCCGGCCGGATGAAACCATTCCCGCGCCATTCGGAGTTTTGTGCCCCATGAAAAGAGCGGCGAAAGAACGGCGCGGGCGCGATCTTCGTCGGCACCATGAACATCAGTCCGTCGGGGAGGGGGACCAGCTTCGTTACCAGAATGTAGGTCTTGCGGTCGGCGTCGTTGGAACCGATGAGTTGATCGCCTAGCCCGACTTGGCGGCAAAGATCGGCGGCCCAGGGCTTTTCGGTAAGAAAGGAATCGGGGCCGGCCTCAACCAGGCAACCGTCGACTTGTCTCGGTGCGAAGCACGCCGCCGAGGCGCGGGCTGGATTCGAAAAGAACGTACTCCAGCGGAACGCCGGAGCGACGGGCCTCTTCGAGTGCGAAGGCTGCGGAGAGTCCGGAGATTCCGCCGCCGATGATGGCGATGCGCTTCATTTTGGTCGGTACAAACGGATATGGTCCTTCAACGGCGCGGCAGAGGCCCCCGCGACGCCAGCGGGACGCCGGCGCTACGGCTAGCCCGCCAGCGCTACTGTTTTTAGCCGCGATCTTACTAAGTCGGCCAGTGCTGCTGTTAGCAGCGGCGAATCGTTCAGCGACTCGGCACGCCGCAGGCGCATGCCCTCTTTCTCGGCGAACTCCTTGAATGCGATGTCGATGTCGTAGAGCACCTCGACATGGTCGCAGAGAAAGCCGATGGGTTGAATGAATACGGTCTGCTGACCTTTATTCTTGAGGGCAAGAATCGTATCCTCCACCGTCGGTCCCAGCCACATTCCGCCAGACATGCCCTGGCTCTGGAAAGCGAAGGCCCAGTCTTCCGCAGGGAGCCCCACTTCTTTGGCCACCGCAGCTGCCGTTTCTTTAGCCTGAATCTCGTAGGGATCGCCTTCGGTAACCGTGCGCTGGGGAACACTGTGCGCCGTGAAGATGATCGGGACTCTGCACGCCAGCTCGCGGCAGGCCGCTTCCCACCCGTCGCGCAGTTTCTCAGCAAAAGCTTTAATGAGCAGCGGATGGTCGTGCCACGATTCGACGAAGTCGATGGCGAAGGGCAACTCGCTCGCATGTGAGGGCGGAGCGATAGAGTCCAACGCTGGTACGCGAATTCTGCGGCGCCAGGCAGATCACGACAGCGCGGCCAATTCCATCCGCCGCCATGGCGCGGACCGCATCTGCGATGAAAGGCTTCCAGTTTCGCATCCCGACGTATACCGGCAGGCTCAGCTCGTGCGCCAAAAGTTCGCCCTGCCGCAGGGTCAACTCGGTCAGCGGAGAGCGGCCAATCAAACCGTAGCGATGCTGTACCTCTTCCACCACTTGCGGCGGAAGAGGGCGTCCTCCGGTCACCTGCCGGAGAAACTCCGGGATTTCGTCTACGCGGTCGGGGCTGCCGTGAGCGAGCAGCAGAACCGCGGTTTTTTCGTGGTCGGCCACTCAATGCTCCGTTTAGCGCGCCGCGACTTCGCGCACCGAATGCTCCTGCACAAATTGAACGAGCGCCTTCACATTCTCCACCGGCGTCTCCGGCAAAATGCCATGGCCTAGATTGAAAATGTGGCCAGGGCGTCCGTTGGCACGGCGCAGAATGTCGATGATGCGCGCTTTCAATTCCTTCCAATCCGCGAATAGCAGAACAGGATCAAGATTGCCCTGCACCGCGCCTTGAAAGCCCAGTCTTCCCCAGCCTTCGTCCAGGGGAACGCGCCAGTCCAGGCCGATTACCTCGGCGCCGGTCTCCTTTATCGCGGGAAGAAGCGCAGTGGTCTCCGTTCCGAAATAAATGATGGGCACGCCGGCCTTGCGCAGCGCCTGCACCAGTTCAGTAGTGCGCGGAAGCACGTAACGGCGGTAGTCTTCCACGCTTAGGCAGCCGACCCAGCTGTCAAAGATCTGAATGGCGTCGGCCCCGGCACGCACTTGCTCGGCAGCGTACGCGGAAGTCACTGCAACCAACTTGCGCAACAGTTCGTCCCAGGCCGCAGGCGAGGCATACATCATCTTCTTGGTGTGAAGATAGTTGCGAGACGAGCCGCCTTCGATCATGTAGCTGGCCAGGGTAAAAGGCGCGCCACAGAAGCCAATCACGGGCATGCGCGTTCCGAAGTGGGAACACACCAGCTTGACGGCTTCCGCGACGTAACCCAGGTCGGCGGCTCGGTCTGTGCTCAGCCGGGTTACGTCGCCGGCGCTGCGAACCGGGGTTTCGATCACAGGCCCTTCTCCCGGCGAAAAATGAAATGGCAAACCCATCACTTCCAGCGGCAGAAGCAGATCGGCAAAGATGATGGCCGCGTCGACTCCGAGTTCCTCGGCCGCCGTGATGGTTACCTCCGAGGCAACTTGCGGCTTCTTGCAAATTTCGATCAGAGAATATTGTTTGCGGATGGCTCGATACTGCGGCATGTAGCGCCCGGCCTGCCGCATGAGCCAGACTGGCGTGCGATCGACTGGCTGCAACCTGCAAGCTTTCTCGAAACGGGAATCGGGAGCCGACATTGGTTTTAATGTAGCACTTCACGATTGATTGCGCGGGCGCCGCGAGGTGAGTGATCCAGCGCTCCCGTTTTGGGGCAGGAACTTTCTGGTTTCTTGGTGAAATGCTTTTCACTTTCGCCGCGTGCTTCGACAACATCACTCTGATTCGCACGCGAGCGCCGTGGTACGCCAACTGCTCTAACCATCACGTTCGGAAAATTCAACGTAAAAGAGGCCATCATATTGTCTGCGAAAAAGCGGTTGCTGTTCTTGATTCTTTGCGTCGGGTTGTTTTCCATTTCGGCACTCGCGAGAGATCGCGGTTGGCCGCAGAAGGGTCCGGCTCCGAAGATTGCCGTTCCAGAACCATCGTCGATTGCTTTTGCCGGAATCGGAGTGGTGGGGCTCGCCGCGGCGATCCGGCGACGGTTCTCCGCCTGAGCCCAGCCCCCGGTGAGGGAGTGTCGTGACCTGACTGACCCGCCGCCTTTGCGTCTTTCGCGGCTCTTCTTCGCGTTCTTTGCGGTTGGAGGCTTGTCGCCCTTCCCCATTCAAAAGCTCAACCGCAAAGTTCGCAAAGAAGAGCCGTGAAGTTCGCGAAGAAACCAGAACCGACAACTTAACGCACCATTCCTGCAGGCAACCGCTGGCTGGGACCAGACCCGCAGAGTTACAATCTATGGGAATTGCCAAACCTGCGGACTTCCATGGGAAGGCCGCAGTATGTTTTGAGAGGTTCCTATGCGAAAACAGTTTTCCTGGTTGCTGCTAATTTGCCTTGTGGTTGTGCCCGCCACGCTAACGGCGGACACCGTGATCGAAGAGATCATAGCCCGTGTCAACGGACAAATCATCACGCGCTCCGAGTACCAGCGCGAAAAAGACCGAGTCAAGCAGGAAGGTCAGGCCAATCCCGATCGCGCCGCCGAGTCGGAAAAAGATGTCCTGCGAGGCCTGATCGACACCCAGTTGCTGCTCGATAAAGGTAAGGATCTCGGCATCACTGCGGATACTGACGTCATCAAGAAGCTGGACGAGATGCGCAAGCAGATGAATCTGGAAACGATGGAAGACCTGGAGAAGGCGGCCGTGGCCCAGGGCATCTCCTTCGAGGACTTCAAGCAGAATCTTAGAAATCAGATCATCACCCAGCAAGTGATCAGCCGGGAGGTCGGCTCCAGGATTGTGCTCGACAAAGGAGACGAACAAAAGTTCTACGACGAGCACAAAGCAGAACTGACGCAGCCCGAGGAGATCAGGCTGAGCGAGATCCTGGTTTCCACTCAGAATAAGGACGGTTCCACTCCCACCGAAGCCGAACTCGCGGCCGCTAAGGCCAAGGCGGACGATCTGCTCTCTCAAATTCGGCACGGCGCAAGCTATGAAGAGATTGCCAAGAAGAATTCAAATGGTCCCACCGCCGCCCAGGGCGGCGATTTGGGCTACTTCGAGCGTGGCAAACTGGCCAAGGAACTCGAGGACAAGACCTTCGCCATGAAGGCCGGCGAGGTTTCGGAGGTGATTCGCGCCAAGCAGGGTTTCATCATCCTCAAGGTCAGCGAACACGCGGACGCCGGTGTACCTCCCTTGAAGGAAATCGAGCCGCGCATTCAGGAAGCTATTTACATGCAGAAGATGCAACCCGTGCTGCGCGCCTATCTTATGAAGCTGCGCGAAGATGCTTTCATCGACATCAAGCCGGGCTACGTCGACAGCGGCGCTAGTCCGAACGAAACCAAGCCGGTGGAAACGGCAGTCAGAGATGTGAACGCCAAGCAGCTCAAGAAAAAGAAAAAAATGCTGCTCTTCTAGCCAGGCTGGCGCATCAGGCAGATTTATGAAGGAATTCTTCATCTCCGATTGCTCCCAGCACGAGAACAAAGTCATTACGTCCAGCTTCGTGGTGGTGTCCAAGCAGGTCAAGCCTAAGAAGACCGGCGAGCCCTACCTTGCGCTCACTCTAGGTGACCGCAGCGGCCAACTCGAAGCCAAGATGTGGGACAACGTTGAGCAAGCTCTCGACGCCTTCGAGCAGGACGATTTTCTGAAAATCAAGGGCCTGCTGAACAAGTACAAGAACCGCTTTCAGATTACGATCCACAAGCTCCGCCGCCTGGGCGACTCCGAAATCGACTTCGCCGATTACCTGCCCAAGACCACCAAAGACATCGGCGAACTCTGGCAAACTCTGGCCGGTTTCGTCGCCTCGTTTCAGAATCCGTATCTTAAGTCTCTGGTTGAATCGTTCATGGCCGATCCGGAACTGGCCGAGGCCTACCGCAACGCCCCCGCGGCCAAGACCCTGCATCACGCCTACATCGGCGGTTTGCTCGATCACGTGGTCTCGCTTTGCCGCTCCTGCGACTTGCTCTGCCGCAACTATCCTCAGGTGAATCGCGACTTGTTGCTCACCGGCGCCTTCCTGCACGATATCGGCAAAATTCACGAGTTGACCTACAACCGTTCGTTCTCCTACACCACCCGCGGCCAGTTGCTTGGACACATGGTCATTGAACTGGAAATGCTGCACGCGAAGATCGGTCTGATCCCGGGCTTCCCCGAAGAACTCAAAATTCTGACCGAGCACCTCATCATCAGCCATCATGGCCACTACGAATTCGGGTCGCCCAAGCTGCCAATGTTTCCTGAGGCGCTGATGTTGCACTACCTGGACGACCTCGACTCCAAGATGGAGAGCATGCGCGCTCTCTTCGAGCGCGAAGCCGGCAGCGAGGGAGCGTGGACGAGCTACAACGCCTCGCTCGGCCGTCCTCTGCTCAACACGGCAAAATTCCTGGCAAAGAAGGACGCGGAGAGGAGCAAAGAGCCGGACTCAGCACACGCGGCTGAAGAGGATGGTTTTTCCGAAGAGCTGCCCCGGCTTCCGGGTCTGGATCTCCTCGAGCCAAGTCCGCAACCGGCTGCAATTACCTCAGAAATTGATCGAGAGAAAACTTAGCCTGCCACCCGCGATTACTTTTGTTCTCGAGGACGCACTTGTTTTACCTCGTGGCCCCACTTTACTCTGATGGTTAAACCACAACCCAGGGGGGACTATGCGATACCAGGCACTTATTCTTGCACTGTATCTGGCGGCCGCTTTTGTAGGTTGCAGCAGCAAGCCCACCGGGGCGAATGGCGCCGCCGACTCCAGCGCGCCAAACAGCACTACCTCTGACAGCACTTCCAGCAGTTCCAGTAGTTCCGCCGTCAAGCCTCCGGCGGCAGAGCCGGTCGTCGTTCCTGCGGGCACTCAGCTCACGGTGCGTCTGGGGCAAGCCGTAGGCTCCAAGATCAGTTCGCCAGGTCAAGCCTTTAGCGCTACTTTGGCGAACCCAGTGCAGGTCGCCGGAAAAGTAGCCGTCCCGTCTGGAGCAAGCATCTCCGGCACCGTGGTGGATGCCAAGGCCCTGGGACACTTCGCCGGTGGCGCCCGCTTGCAACTGACTCTCAATTCGATTGACCTCAACGGCTCCGCCCAACCGATCACGACCTCTTCCCTGGTCCGAGTTATCAAGGGCAAAGGTAAGCGCACCGGGATCATGGCTGGCGGCGGCGCGGCTTTGGGCGCGATCATCGGTGGCATTGCAGGTGGCGGCAAAGGCGCGGCCATCGGCGCAGTTGCGGGCGGTGGCGCCGGGACCGCCGGCGGTGCTCTGACTGGAAACAAAGAAATTGTTTTCCCTGCGGAGTCTGCCATCAGCTTCAAACTCACGCAACCACTGGAAATCAAGTAGCAGCAATCGATCAGGTCCGGCAGCCTATGCTCGATTTCACCCGCTTCCGTGTCCTGACTTTCGATTGCTACGGCACCCTCATCGACTGGGAGTCGGGGATCTTTTCCGCTCTGCGCCCCATCCTGTCTGCGCATCGCAAAGTGCTTGAGGATGCCACGCTCCTAGAGCTGTACGGCGAACTCGAGGCCGCCGCCGAGATGGGTCCCTTCCGGCCTTATCGCGAGATCCTGCAGTCGGTGGTTCGTGGCTTTGGAGAGCGGCTGGGATTCTCGCCGACCGATACAGAAATCGATTCGCTGCCGGAATCGTTGGCCCGCTGGCAGCCCTTTCCCGATACGGTTGCGGCGCTCCGCCAGCTCAAAACTCGCTATCGCCTCGGCATCATCTCTAACGTGGACGACTATCTATTCGCCTCGACCTATCCGAAGCTTGAGGTGAAATTCGACCACGTGATCACAGCTCAGCAGGCCCGTGCGTACAAACCGTCCGTTGCTATCTTCAACCTGGCGCAGGAAAGAATCGACGTCACCCCGAATCAATGGCTCCACGTCGGCCAAAGCATTTACCACGATGTGATTCCGGCACAAGCGCTGGGACTTGCCACCGTCTGGGTCAATCGTGCTTCGCCTCGCTCCGGTATCGGCGCCGTGAAAGCCGCTTCCGGCCATCCCGACCTAGAGGTCTCCAGCCTGAGCGCGCTGGCAGCGGCAGCTAAGCAAACTAAGAACTAAGAACAAGAAACTGAAAACTGTTTCTCGCCGCGCGTACTAGTTTCCTCTCGAGGCCAGTATTAGACTGCATCCATGGCCATCAGCGTACGCGCCAATCCTCTTTCCTATCTGACCAACCAACTAAACGACCTGAAGTCCAAAGGCACGCACTTCCGCCTGCGCGTGCTCGACGACGAGCAGGCCGCAGTCTGCACCTTCGACGGCAAGAAAGTCATCAATCTTGCGTCCAATAATTATCTGGGCCTGACCACGCATCCCAAGCTGCGCGAAGCCGCGCTCGAGGCCACCCGCAAATATGGCGTCGGCTCAGGCGCCGTGCGCACGATTGCCGGAACCATGAAAATCCACATGGAGCTGGAGGAAAAGATCGCACGCTTCAAGAACGTGGAAGCCTGCGTAGTCTTTCAATCGGGATTTGCCGCCAACGCCGGAACCGTCTCAGCCGTCCTCGGCAAGGATGATTTCATCATCTCCGACCAGCTCAACCACGCTTCGATCATCGACGGCGCCCGCCTGTCGCGCGCGAAAATCCTGGTCTTCGAGCACAAGAACATCGCCCAGGCGGAAGAGAAGCTAGCCAGCATCGCCGATCAACCCGGCAAAAAGCTGCTCATCACCGACGGCGTCTTCTCCATGGACGGCGACGTCGGCCCGCTGCCCGCGCTCTGCGATCTGGCCGAGAAATACGGCGCCATCATGATGGTCGACGACGCCCACGCCTCCGGCGTTCTCGGACGCAACGGCCGCGGCACGGTCGATCACTTCAACGTCCACGGCCGTGTGGACATCCAGGTTGGCACGCTCTCCAAAGCCATCGGCGCTCTGGGTGGCTACGTCTGCGGAACCCGTGACCTGATCGATTTCCTCTACCATCGCGCGCGCCCTTTTCTTTTTTCTACTTCTCATCCGCCGTCGGTTGCCGCCACCTGCGTGGCCGCTTTTCAAGTTTTGGAAGATGAGCCCGAGCGCATCGAAAAGCTCTGGGAAAACACACGCTTCTGGAAGAAAGAGCTTGCTCTTCTGGGTTTCGATATTGGAGGCAAGACCACTCCCGCCAGCGAGACGCCCATCACTCCCATCATCCTCGGCGACGGCAAGCTAACGATGGACTTTTCCCGCGAGCTGTTCGACGAAGGAGTTCTCGGAACCGGCATTGCCTTCCCAACGGTTCCGGAGGGCAAAGCCCGCATCCGCACCATCATGACCGCCACGCACACGAAGGCTGAATTGGCGCAAGCACTGGAAGTGCTACGGCGGGTGGGCAAGAAGATGGCGATTGTGTCATAGCCCGAACGGTAAGTCGTTACCCTCAACAACGCGAATTTGAGCGCCCGATACAGCGCAGTCGCTGAAGGCGATGCCCATCGAGCCCGGCGCAGTCGAAACATCCCTGCCCGCAAGGTCAGTGCCGGGGCAGGGATTCCTCCGCCTTCGCTGGCGCTCAGGGTCGGAATGGACAGAGCGCAGGTCCGGCCGATCTACTTTCTTAGCGCCTTATAGGCGTCGTATCATAGTGGGGCAATGGCGTTTCCCATCAAAACATGCTCCGTCTGCTCGGAGGAGTTCGAGCTAAAGCCGGATAAGCCCGGCTTCGCCAATGTCTGCCCCGAGTGCAGCTCCCCGGAAACGACTGCACCCGAAAGTAAAGACCGCATGGACTCCGACGAGCGCAAGTCTGCGAGTGAACGGAACGAGGCGCGGAGACAAGCGATGCGCGAGCTGCTTTACCGAAAGGATAGCTAGGGAAACTCTGATCAAGTGTCCGCTGAAACTGCAAACCACAGAGGACACAGGGAGCATAACCCCTTAAATCAGAGCTTCCTTAGACGCTTCTCGCGCTCTCCTCCACATCACAGCCTCACCGCCCCGGACGGCTTGCATCGCTTGTCCCGAACCATCACACTACTGGTGTGAATCTATCGCTCTCGGGAAAAGTTGCTCTGATCACAGGCGGGTCGCGTGGTATCGGCGCGGCTACAGTCCGCATGTTTGTCGAGGCGGGGGCACGGGTGCTGTTCAACTACGAGAAGGCGCAGGCGCAAGCTGAACTGTTGGAAAAGGAACTCGGAGAAGACAACTGCGCGGCCGTCGCCTGCAACCTTTCTGGAACGGAGACTCCGCGGCACCTCGTGGCGGCGGCGCTCAACCGCTTTGGCCGCCTGGATATTCTCGTGGTGAATCATGGCATCTGGCCGCCGCAGGATATGCCGGTCGATGAAATGCCCGAGGAGCAATGGAGCCGCACCGTTGCCATCAACCTCGACAGTGTTTTCGGCCTCGTCAAACACGCAGTCGCCCAGATGAAGAGACAGGCAAAGTCGGGAGCTTCCGCGGGCCACATCGTGCTGGTAAGTTCCACGGCTGGACAGCGCGGGGAGGCGTTTCACTGCGACTACGCCGCCACTAAGGGCGCGCTGATCAGCATGGTGAAGGGGCTTTCCACCGAGCTTGCTCCTGACGGCATCTATGTAAATTGCGTGGCTCCGGGATGGGTGGCGACGGATATGTCTGCACCTGCGCTAGGCGATCCCAAGACGCGGGATGCCGTGTTCAGCAAGATTCCTCTCGGCCGCGTGGCCAAGCCGGAGGAGATTGCGGCGCCGATTCTGTTCCTGTGCACCGAGCATGCGGGGTTCATCACCGGCGAGGTCTTCAACGTGAATGGCGGAGCGGTGCTGGTGGGATAGGGCAGCATAGGTGATCGCAAGCAGGTCAACATCTTAGATCGCAGAGGGCGCGGAGAACATCTGCAGAGAGCGCAGAGAAAAGCAACCGATTACCGGGTATTGAGCTTGAACTGGCGCCGCCCGGCAGCCTTGCCATGAGCGAGCCGCATCCTAAGCAGCTACAATCAGTGTTTCGGCTTCTAACTGCCTGAAAGCATGAAGTTCCTTCTAGTATTACTTTTCCTCGGTGTGGTCGCTGTCGCGCAGGCACCCCCGCCTGCCGAATCCGCGTCAGGCGTTCCGCTGGCTCAGCAGAATGCTCATAAGGCAAAAGCCCTACTGGACCAAATGATTCAGGCTCTTGGCGGCTCGGCTTACATGAACATTCAGGAGATTTCGCAGGAGGGACGAACCTACAGCTTCTACCACGGCCAACCCAACAGCTACGGGGTTCAGTTCTGGCGTTTTTACAGGTATCCCGATAAAGACCGGATAGAACTCACCAAGAAACGCGATGTCAGCTACCTGTACGTCGGCGACAAAGGTTACGAGATCACCTATAAGGGCACGAAGGCGCAGGATCCCAAAGACTTAGCGGACGTCCTAAGGCGCCGCAACTATGCCCTCGACCAGGTCCTGCGGCGCTGGATCACTGAGCCGGGAGTGGCGTTGTTCTACGATGGCGCCGCCGTGGCCGCGGACAAACCTGCCGAACAGGTCAGCATTTTGAACGCGAAGAACCAGGGCGTAACGATCTACATCGATAGCACTACTCATCTTCCCATTAAGAAAAGCTTCAGTTGGCGCGATCCGACCGACAAGGAGCGCAATGTGGAGGACGAGATTTACGACAACTACCGCCCGGTGCAGGGCATTATGACGCCTTTCAGCATCACCCGCTTCTACAACGGCGATATGTCGAACCAGCGGTTCCTGACTGCGGTCAGCTACAACCAGGGATTGAACGATTCCCTATTTGTGGCGGAGGTCTCCTCCAATTCCGGCCAGCCCGAATCCAGAAAGTGACCCCCTTGCTTATTCTCTAACTATTTGCTGACGTTAGGTTTGGCGGTGGCGCCTCGCCTGCGGAGCACGGCCTCAACCACGTAGTGTGGCTTATTTGCCACAGCCAGACTTTCGCCAATCCCTGTAAGCTACTCGGCTCAACGTAGATAGCTTTGCGACAGGAACAAACAATCCGCGGTGCGGTGGAGTGTCAGGGCTGGGGTCTTCACAGTGGCGCCCCGGTTCATTTGCGAATTCTGCCGGCAAGGGCCGGGTCGGGCATCGTCTTTCGCCGCGTCGACCTGGATGGCTTCGAGATTCAGGCCGTTGGGCGCAACGTGGCCCGGGTCAGCTATGCCACGAGTTTAATGAAGCAGGGCGTGCTCATCTCGACCACAGAGCACCTGCTCTCGGCTTT
Source organism: uncultured Acidobacteriaceae bacterium (assembly GCA_963735545.1). Lineage (GTDB taxonomy): Bacteria > Acidobacteriota > Terriglobia > Terriglobales > Acidobacteriaceae > PALSA-270. The sequence goes on along the minus strand of CAVTLU010000007.1, from coordinate 356,760 downwards.
CATCGGAACAGGAATCGACAACGCCGTAGTGGAGCTGGACAATCTCGAGCTGCCGATTCTGGACGGCAGCGCGCGGCCCTTTGTCGAGGCAATCCAACAAGCGGGAATCCGCAAACAGCGGCGGCCTCGCACTTATCTTCGCATTCGCCAGGAGTTGGAGTTGCGGGAGGGCGACAAGTTTATCGCGGTGTATCCTTCCGATACCTATTCTGTTTCCTACACCATCAACTTTCCCCACCCGCTGATCGGCAAGGCGTCGTTTTGCGTGGATTTGTCCGATGGCAACTACCTGCGCGAGATCGCGGCCGCCCGCACTTTTGGTTCGCGGCAGGACGAGCAGGCCATGCGCAATATGGGCCTGATCCGGGGAGCGTCGCCCGAGAACTGCATCGTCCTGACTAAAGATGGAATTGAAAATCCGCCGCTACGCTTCCGCGATGAGTTCGTGCGCCATAAGGTTCTGGACCTCATCGGAGACCTGGCGCTGGTGGGAAAGCAAATCCTGGGGAACGTGGTGGCGGATCGCGCCGGCCATGCCATGCACACTGCTTTGGTTTCCCGGTTGTTGCGAGATCGCAGTCTTTGGGAAGAGACGAGCGTGGAGGAGGAAGCGCTTCCGGTTTCGGCGGAAGTTGGAGCCGCGGCAAGTTCGATGATTTGAATGTGTACCGCGCTGAGCGCGCGCTAAGCGCGACGCCCGCGAGTCGAAGGCCGCCGAGCGACACCGGCTGCGGCAGGAGCGCTGCAAGGCGTTCTCTCGGAGTTTGTACGAAGCGCCATGAAAACGCCCCGCATCGCTACTGCCGCCCGACGCAGACGCGGGGTCCTTCGACTCCGGGAAGGCTTCGCTTCGCGCAGCCTTCCCTCCGCTCAGGATGACAGAACCGAAAAATAGTTTGCGCATCCGCCGCGCAGACGAGGCAACCCTAGTCCGCTGCCTGAGGGAGCGCGAGGTTGGCGTCCCAGTGGGATTTTTCGCGCAACAGTTTCTCCAACTCGGCGCGGGCGTGGGCGGTCAATTGTGCGGCGTAGTTCTTGGTGGACTGCTGATGCTCGGGCGTCAACTCGGCGACGCGAACTTCCAGAAGTTGCACATCTTCCTCCAGCATTCGCAATAGCCGTTGCGTGCGATCGATCCTTGCGTGAATAGAAAGCATCCTGCCAGGGCCCTCGTCCGTGGATTTCTTTCAAGGATGCGGGTAAGGCCGTGCTCCCGGCAAGTTGCAACTTGGGTACGGAGGAATATGCAGAATCCGCGTGCATTCTCGCGGCCGAAGCCGGAATCGAGTGAGGGTCAGTCTCTCTTCGGTTTATCGTTCATCAACTGCTCGGTCAGCCATCGCTCCAGGTTCTGGCGCGAATTTCTGGGCAGATCCACAAAGCGGATGCCGGCTCGTCCGTCGCCATCCACCCATGCCAGCTCGGCTCTGGGTTCCATTGAAATTTGGCTGGCCGGCAAAGTGAAGGAAACGCGGGAGACGCCGCCCCTTGGAAGCTTTCCGCGAAAACGGATGGCCATACCGCCATCGCTGATATTCGTGGTAGTCGCTTTCAACTCCTGCCCTTGGCCAAATGTCACTATTGTCGGCATTTCCACCGGGTTGCGGAAATACCGCCGGCGCTCGCGCATCATGAATCCCAATGCGGCGCTGAAACAGCGCATAGCGTTAATCTGGGAGATAGGCTTCTGCAATACGAACTTTGCCCCCATCTCAAAGGCCTTGAAGGTGGTGGTCCGTCCGTTGAGGATGGCAAAGGTAACCGAGTTCTTGTTGCTGGGACTCTTGCGCAGGCCCTCCAGCACATCCAGGCCGCCGTGGAGGTCGTCGCAGTCGACGATAACCGCGTCAAACTTCTCAGTCGAAAGGATTTCGTTGCCCGAGCGGGCGCCCCGGCAGACCTCCACCTCTACCAGGAGTTTCTCCAGGGCCGGTCGAAGTATGCCAATCACTTCCGGATCGCGGCTCACGAGGAGAGAATCCAGGGTCATGGCAGTCGATGGTACCGCCCGGTTCCCGAGAGGTGAAAGTGACCAAGGTAATTTTGGGATTGGTCGTCAGGCTTGAAGTGCAGGCTGCCGGGAAGGTCCCGCTTTGGGTCGGAGCCCGCGTGATTCGGTACTGAAAATACGGCGGATATCTCAGCTCGGGAGGTAAGAACAGACTTTTCATTTCGAGCGGAGCGAGAAATCTGCTGTTGTGCCGGCGCAAGCAGACAACAGATTCCTCGTCGCTCCGCTCCTCGGAACGACAATCGTGAGCTTCGAAGCCCCTGGGGACGACAATCGTTGAGCTTCGGAATCTGCGATGATTCTCTTATGCACAAAGTCGTCTATCTCTCGCTGGGATCCAATCTCGGTGACCGGGCAGCCAACCTAAACGCGGCGATCGACCGTCTGGGCGAGTTGGGAGAGGTAGTGGCGGTGTCGTCCTTTTATGAAACTGAACCTGTCGGATATACCGCCCAGCCCTGGTTTCTGAACTGTGCGGTGAAGCTGGACACGGAAAAGATGCCCAAGCAACTGATGGGAAGAATTCTCGACATCGAGCGAGAGATGGGCCGCAACCGGAAGCATGAGCGCAGCAAGGGCCCGCGGATAATTGATATCGACATTCTGCTGTTTGGTAACTCGATCGTGGATACACAGAGCCTGACCATTCCCCATCCTGCATTGCATGAACGCCGCTTCGTGCTCGAGCCCCTGGCGGAAATCGCACCCGAGGCGCGGCATCCGGTTTTTAAGCGCAAGGTGCGAGAGCTGCGGGAGGCGCTGCCGGCGGGGCAGGCTGTAAGGATGCTGAAGACTCAACCGAACAACCCAAAATTACTTTGACACGGGCGTAGGTCGTTTGAGACAGAATGAGAACTGGGAGACGACGCGAAATCAACGTTGTTCGGCAAGTGCTAAACCAAATCTCCTACGTTCAGCACCGTGCTTCCCTTCCAGGCAACGTGGAATTCATTCTCGACGAAGCTGGCGTCGTAGTCTTTGCCTTGAGCCTTCAGCGCCTGCAACAGTCCGAACAGGGAGCGCGGATTGCGCGGGTTGCGGTTCAGGTCTTCGCGAAAAACCTTTTCAGCGTCCGCATTATCGCTAGTCATCAACAAGACCGCGCCTAGCGACTCCCGCACCGGGTAGAACCAATCCGGAGGCTCGTCATATTTCAGCATGTCCTGAGTGGCGACGGCAGATTGGAGAAGCGAGATCGCTCCGGCATTGTCCTTCTTCGCTAGCGCGATTTTTGCCCCCAGCACGTCCTCGGCGATCTTAAGTATGTCTTTGGTCTTATTCTCGATGGGCGGGGCAAAAATCAGGTCCGGTGGCGTAGCTTGCTCAGTTGCGGAGACAAGTTTGAATTCGGCTTCGGCCTCGCTAACCTTGTCCGTTGCGGCCAGCGCCAAGCCCCGGGCGAAATGCCAGAAGAAGGTGGTCACCTTCATCTCGGAGTCCGGCTGAGCGATTTTCAGGATTTCATCCCAGCGGTGGAAGCGGATGGCGACCATGAGAGGGACAGTCAAAAAGACCTCGATCGGAGGCATCTCTTTTACGTCCGGGGCTACGTGGGCCGCGAGCAGGTCGGCGCCCTTTTTGGCCTCCAAGTAGTTGCCGTCCATGGCGGCACAAACTGCGATGAAGTGCAGGTTGTGGCTGTAGTACATCATGGGGTAAATGCCCTGCGCGCCGTGGGAAGCGATGTAGGCGCGGTCGGCGGCCGCCGCTTGCTCATTGGTTTTTACCGCAGCGTCATAGTCCCCGGTGCGAATGAAAATGTGCGCGGGCATGTGCACGATATGGCCAGCGGCGGGTGCGAGCGACGGCAGTTTGTAGGCTTCGGCCATTGCTCTTTCGGGATGGGGCGAGGCTTCGACGGTGTGGATGTAGTAGTGGGCGGCTCCCAGATGATTGGGATCGCGGCGGATTACTGACTCGAGCGTGGCCTGAATTTCTTCGGTCCCAACTTCCGGCGTGCCATCGGGATGCCACAACCCCCAGGGATGCAGATTCATGCCGGCCTCGGCGAAGAGCGTGGCGGCATCGAGGTCGTCGGGGAATTGCTTCACCACCTCGCGCATGGCGTTGTGATAGTCCTCGGCGGCCTTACGCAGATCGGCATTGGGCTCAGCGGGAAAACGCTTTGCCATGGCCTGGATATAGGCTTTCTCGCTGGGCGAGGCGTTAGCGGAAAGGTCAACAGCTTTTTGAATCGCCGCATGGGCTTGCTTGAAGCGCTCGGGGTCGCCGGCATCGTTGTAGTTCGGTCCTACGGCTTCGGCAACTCCCCAGTAGGCAATGGCCAGTTGGGGATCGAGTTCCGCGGCGCGCTGAAACGAGCGTGCCGCCTCCTCGTGGTTGAAGGCGTATATCAGGCGCAGTCCCTGATCGAAGAACTGCTGCGCCTGCGGGTTCCTGGTGGAGACGGGGTGATGGAGATTGCCAAGCCCGCTCATCAAGATCACCGGCTTGGCTGGATGCGTCGCATTCTCCTGGGCAAAAGCGGGCAGGCACAGCGCGAGGCTGAGAACAAACAAGATTCGATGGCTCATATGTGCATACCTATTACGTTCTGTGTAAGAAAGCGGATCGCTGCTCTGTCGCGTGTCGAGAAGTTGCGGTTAGATTAGTAGAAAGGGGAGAAAGGGGCAACTGAAGCCGCCAACATCGTGATAGGCGACTCGCGGCTCTATACTGGCAGGTTGTGGCTAGTACGATGGTCCGTGGTCTGACGGGCGGGGACGCCCGTCGCTCCACTTAGAGTAGCCGTCTGTCAATTTCATGTCTTCGCTTCGGAGTTTGGCCAGATCATGCGCTGTGCTCGCGCTGGGACGCGAGCGCAGGCCTCGTACCATCTTGCGCGGGCTGGCTTCGGGCTATCGGATTTGTGTTTCCCCTGCCGACCATCTCGCATACCTGGTGGGAACCGCGGAACCTCATTTGCAAAGGTTGATTCGGGAATACGTTCGCGCCGGCGACTCGGTGTACGACATTGGCGCGAATATGGGGTACGTGTCGCTATCGCTTGCCAAACGGGTGGGGCCGAGAGGGCGGGTGGTGGCTTTCGAACCGGTTCCGCAAAGCGTGGACTTGCTTCGTTCAAACATTGCAGATAACCGGCTCGGCAATGTTCAGGTATTTGACGCTGCGGCGTCGGATCGGGCCGGGGAAACAATCATTCGCGTCGCTAAAAACCTGGCCACAGCGAGCCTTTATTGGCACAAGCACGATCAGTCCGCCCGTGAACTGGTCATCAGGACGGTGGCGATCGACGAACTGGTTGATGCGGGCAAGATTCCTCGGCCAAAGTTCGTCAAGATCGACGTGGAAGGTGCAGAGGCGTTGGTGCTACAGGGAATGCGGCGCACTCTGGCTGCGGCCAGGCCGGTGTTGTTCATTGAGTGTTCCGATGTGGGCCGCGAAACGGCGTGGCAGACACTTTCTGAGTTGGGATACCGCTGTCAGACGGCGATTGCACGGGAGCCGGTTAAGGACGTTGAGCAATATCGAGACATTGAGTTCCTGTGGTTGCCGGCAGGCCCCGCTGGCTCATAAACAGATCTATTCGTAACCGCGAGGGAATTCGGGAAGGGTACGGCTTGAAGTGGTTGCGGAAAAACTCTCTGCGGCTGCTTGGTTCGGCCCTCAGGCGCTGAAGCGCGTGTGTCTTTTCAAAAGCTTAGTGGCACAAGTGAAAACTCGTGCCCTTCTCAATTCGCTTAGCTTTTGGAGTTTTTCCGCAGCCTCTTGAAGCCGTGCCCTTCCCGCCAGATCGCCGATAGGCCGTATTCGCGACATCGCGCAAGATAGGTCCTTCCCAGTACAATCCACCTGATTTCAAATCTCCATGCGCAAGGCTGCACTGTTATACAACCCGACCTCAGGCCGCCGGCATGGGCGGCGTCTGGCGGATGTGGAGGCGGCGTTGGCCGTGCTGCGCGGGGCTGGCGTCGAGGCCTCGGCCTCTTCTACGCTGGGTGCCAGCCAAGCTGCCGAGCAGACGCGCCAGGCCATCGCTGACGGTTGCGACGCAGTCTTTGCCTGCGGAGGCGATGGCACCGTTCACGACGTGTTGCAGGGCCTGATCGGCACGAGTGCCGCGCTGGCGATCATTCCTTTCGGAACGGCGAACACATTGGCGCACGATCTTGGCGTGCCGCTGTCGACGGCCGATGCCGCCCGCGCTGCCTTGGCGGCGAAGCCGCGTCGCATCGCCGTCGGGCGAGTGGGCTATCGGGATCTTTCCGGGAATCCCGCCTCACGCTATTTCGCCGTGACCGTCGGCGTTGGCATGGACGCGTATCTGTTCCACGCCCTCGACTCATCCGCGAAAGTGCACTTCGGAATGCTGGCGTATTATGCGCGGGCAACCCGGCTCTGGCTCACACAAAAGATGGAGAGCTTTGTGGTGAGCTTTGCTAGCGCCGCCGGGCAGAGCGAGCCCGCGGAAGTTTCACAGTTGCTGGCGGTACGCATCCGCGACTTCGGTGGAGCGCTGCGCGAGTTGGCACCGGGCGCCGCACTCGAACGCGAAGATTTGAGGCTGGTGCTGTTCCGCACGCGGAGCCGCCTGGCTTACCTCAGATACATTACGCGGGGTTTCCTGGGGGCGAAGTGGAGCATCCCGGGCGTTGAGCTTGTCTATAGTACCGGCGCGACCTGCCTGTCCAAAACTGGAGCAGGGCCGATTTACGTGGAGGCCGACGGAGAAATCCTGGGGACGTTGCCGGTCGAAATCGGCGTGGTGCCGCAAGCGGTGACGGTGCTTGCGCCGTAGCGCAAAAGATTGCGGCGGCCCGTCCTGCGGCTTGGAGTCACGAGTCCGACCGCACTACACTGGCTACCCTATGAAGAACTTCAATGCGCTCTCAGAACGCGAGATTTTGGCGCTGGCGATTTCGTTGGAGGAAGAGGACGAACGGGTTTACGCCGACTACGCCGAAGGGCTGCGTCAGGATTTTCCCGCTTCCGCGGCTGTGTTCGATGGCATGCGGGAAGAGGAATCCGGCCATCGGCGGCAGCTCATCGAGTTGTTCCGGCAGAAGTTCGGCGAGCACATTCCGCTGATTCGGCGCCAGGATGTGAAAGGATTTGTCCAGCGGAGGCCGACTTGGCTGGTGCGCCCGCTGGGGCTCGACACGGTGCGGAAGCAGGCCAGCGCGATGGAAGTCGAGAGCCGGCGTTTTTACGAGAGCGCGGCGGCTCGCGCCCAGGATGCCAGCATCCGGCAACTGCTCGATGACCTGGCGCAGGTCGAGCGATCGCACGAGGATCGGGCGCAGGAACTGGTCAAGACAGAATTGAGCCAGGGAGTTCGGGAAGACGAGGAACAGGCGCGGCGGCGGCTCTTCGTGCTCCAGATCGTGCAGCCTGGCCTTGCGGGTTTAATGGACGGCTCAGTGTCAACCCTGGCGCCAGTATTTGCCGCTGCGTTTGCAACCAAAGATAGTTGGGACGCATTTTTGGTGGGGTTGGCCGCTTCGGTCGGGGCGGGCATCAGCATGGGGTTCGCCGAAGCGTTGTCGGACGATGGCAGCTTAACGGGCCGCGGTCATCCCTGGGTCCGCGGGGCGATTTGCGGAGCCATGACGGCGTTGGGCGGAATTGGCCATACGCTGCCGTTTCTGATTACTAGCTTCCACGTGGCTATGACCGTCGCGTTCTTTGTGGTGCTGGTCGAGCTGGCCATTATTACCTGGATCCGGCATCGCTATATGGATACTCCGACTTTCTCGGCAGCGCTTCAGGTTGGGCTGGGTGGCGTCCTGGTGTTTGTGACGGGCGTGTTGATCGGCAGTTCGTAGGCCCTTTAACAAACGGAGAGGCTACCGTTGCTGTCGCGATTGTTCGGCAGGGTACCCACAGGTAGGTGGCATCAGGGCAGAGAAGTGAACGCTCGTTCAACAAAATCATACTGCGGATATTCCGAAGCAATTGCGTTCATTCTCGCTTTCACAGCATCTCCTCGAACCCAAGCCGCAACCTCAGCAAACAATTCCGCACGTTCTCCCCAGAACGCGGTAGCGTGCTGACTTGGATTTAGAAAGTCGGTCTCTGCTATGAACCTAGCCAAATTTAGTCCGGCATTCTCTGTTTCCAGCGCAAGCCAAGCGGCGAGATACGGTGATAATTCGGACACGGCCTGAGCGATTCCGCAAAGCCAATCCTCGACTTCATTGCCGAAATAGTCACGCGGTTCTTGGTTTAGAACACAGGTCCAAAGTGCCCGGAGGAAGTGCTCAACAACTGACTGTTCCGTCTCCGGCCAATAGCGCCATTCGCCGTAGTACAGTTTGTTGAAAACGATTGACTGGTCTACGAACTCTTCTCCGTACGCTACTGCCAACTCGAAAATACGCGGCAGGAAATGCCTGAAATCGTCTACATTCCCCAAACGAATAGCGCGTCGGTGGCATACAGCTCCAAGTCCTTCGCGTTCAGTTCTCGCAATGAAGTCTTGCGGAGCCGTTTCTCATCTTCTGGGCTATGGCAACATGTGCACGCATTCGTGTCGTCACGAAGAGGGTAAGTGGCAAATGTGGCGTATAAGTTCTCGATAGCCTTTCGAAGTTCAATGGTTTCTTCCACGTCTCATTTTACGTGTAGACAGGATGGTTGCTGTAACTAGCGATTGCCGACTTATCGGAATATGGACGAATGCCCGGTCGTTTTGTGAGATAACTTGTAAAATAACCTATTGGAACCCATTACCCACTTTCTGACCGGCGCCTGCCTGGGACGAGCCGGCTTGAATCGCAAGACGGCGCTGGCCACGGCTACAGTCACACTGGCAGCGGAAGCGCCGGATATCGATGTTCTCAGCCGCTTTCGCGGACCCGTTTTTGGGTTCGCCCATCACCGCGGTTTTACTCATTCTTTTCTGGGATTGTCGCTGGTTTCGGCGCTGGTGGTGGGATTCATGTACGTGTTGTGGCGATTGCGCGGCCGTAAGATCAAAGATCCTAATTTGCCGCCCCGTTGGGGATTGCTGTTTTGCTTCGCCTATCTCGCCGGACTGACCCACCTCCTGCTCGACTTCACCAACAATTACGGCGTGCGTCCGTTCTGGCCATTTTCGGAGAGATGGTATTCGTGGGACATTGTTTTCATCGTGGACCCGATCATTTTGGTGCTGCTCCTTGCGGGCCTGACGTTGCCTTCGTTGTTCTCGCTGATCAATGAGGAAATTGGCGCGCGGCGGAAAGGGCCGAAGGGGCGAGTGGCGGCGACGGTTGCACTGATCGGAGTGGTGGGGCTGTGGGGCGTGCGGGATTTTGAGCATCGCAAGGCAGTGAGCGCGCTTGAAGCCCGGCTGTACAAGGGCGACGATCCGGTTAGGGCTTCGGCGTATCCCATGTTTTCGAATCCGTTTCGGTGGAACGGGGTGGTCGAGACGCAGAGCTTTTTTGCGACCATGCTGGTGGACTCGCTCACTCCCGATGTCGATCCTGACGGCGCGATGCAAATCCGCTACAAGCCGGAAGAGACGCCGGTAACGCTGGCTGCGAAGAGGTCTTACCTGGGCCGGGTATATTTGGATTGGGCGAAGTATCCTGTTGTCGAGACGGAGACACTCGAGCAGGGATACATCGTGCGCTTTGAAGACTTGCGCTTTGATTATCCTGGGCGCAGCGGACGGAACCCGCTGGGGGCGGGCGTGGAACTGGATCGCAATCTGCAGGTGGTGGGGGAGATTATGGGGTTTGGGGGGCGGCATCGGCCGGAGGATTAGTAACCCCAATAATCCAATAACCACGAAGGGAACTAAGGATCACGAAGGGAACTCTGGCTGGTTGGCCTTGACGCCGCTGCTTCTACGCGCCACAATCATTCTCTGAAATAGCTGAGGTGCTCATGCTGGCTTACGTGTTTGTGCTCTTTGCCGTCATTATCCGGTTCGTTCCCCATCCCTGGCATTTCACGCCGGTGGCCGCATCGTTGCTGTTCTTCGGAGCGCGCGGGTCACGGCGGCAAATTTGGGTTCCGTTGCTGCTGTTGGCGGTTTCCGATGTGCTGCTGAACCGGTTTGTCTATGCCTACCCGTTCGGATGGGAACAGACGGTGACAATCGCATGGTATGCGGCGATCCTGTGGCTGGGGACGAGCTTGCGCAAGACGTCGAAGCCGTTGCCGATCCTGGGAGCGGCGCTGGCAAGTTCGGTTTCTTTCTTTCTGGTTAGCAATTTCATGGTTTGGGTGGCGGGCACCATGTATCCGATGAACTGGGCCGGCCTGCTGACCTGCTATGACGCGGCCATACCATTCTTCCGGCACACGCTGGAGAGCGACTTGATTTTCACCGCGGTGATGTTTGCGACGCCGTTCGTGCTGCACGCGCTGGCGGGTGCGCAAGAGGGTGATCATTCAGCAGCGGCGTAGTTGACGTGGGCGGTATTTCTGCGTGGGGACTACTCTTTCGCCCTTTCAGGGCTTACTTTCATTCCGACTTGTCACCCAGGGCTTGCGCCCTGGGCTGCATTCTTGCGCCGCTTCGCGGCTGGGCCCGTGGTCTTACGGGCGGGATACCCGTCGCTCCATTGCTTTTTTTTGAACGCTTCAGACTGTTTTTCTTTTTGCCGCTCTCGCCTGCCACGCTATCAGCCAGATCGCTAGTCCAATCGCTAACACTGCTGCTACCCATCCCAGGTGGTGTGTGACCAGCGATCCGGTGACCTGCACAATCTGCGGGCCGAATTTCAGCGTCAGCAGGGCAAGGATAAGGAACCGCACGAAGCGTCCGGAGAAGATCGCCAGCAGAAAATGGCTGAACCGCATCTCGGAGACCGCCGCGGCCAGAACGAAAAGCTTGAACGGCGTGGGCGGGGGCAGCATGGCGGGGAACATCAGACTCCAGAAGGGGTGCCGATCGAAAGCACGGTGGATTTTTTCAAAGCGCTCCGGGGAAATGCGTTTGCGAAGCAGCGCCTCGCCGCCCTCGTATCCGATGGCGTAGATTACGATGCTGCCCAGCGCCGAGCCTGCTGACGCCATCAACACATACAACAAGAAGCGGTGCGGATTCTCGTACACGTAGCCGGCGATCACAGCATCCATAGGCAAGCCCAGGGCGGCGGCGTCGAGGCCGGCGATCAGGAACACTCCCCAAATGCCCAGGGGCTTCAGCAATGCCCAGAGAAACGCGGTGTAGCGGGAGAGGATGTGTTTGATGGTTTTCAAGACGCAGGCTAGCAGTTTACGCGAAAGCCGCAGGGAAGGTCTTGCCGTTGTACGCGGTCGAGTGTAGCATCCGCAACCATGCGCTATCTTGTGTCGCTGATTCTTCTCTTCTTGTTTGCGCCGTTAGTCCACTCCCAACAATTTGATCTGGTGATCACCGGCGGCAGGGTCATGGACCCGGAGACCGGGCTGGATGCGGTTCGCAATGTGGGCATCAACGGGAAAACCGTGGTTCGCATCTCTGGCGATGCATTGACCGGCCGGCGAACGCTGGACGCTCATGGTTTGGTGGTGGCTCCCGGCTTCATTGATCTTCACCAGCACGGGCAGGACATGGAGAACCAACGCCTGAAAGCCATGGATGGGGTGACTACCGCGCTGGAGATGGAGATCGGCAAGCCGGATGTCGAATCGTTTCTTAAAGAGAAAGCCGGGCATTCGCTGATCAATTACGGGACGACGGCCAGCCACGTGGCGGCGAGGGCGCTGGCCTTCGGCACACCGATCGCGGAGGGGTCGATCCTGCCTCAGTCAGGGCTGGGGACGAATGACCCGGCGACGCCTGAGCAACTGGAAAAGATCGAGGCTCGGCTGCGTCACGAAATCGATGCCGGAGCGCTCGGCATTGGGATGGGAATTCAATACACGCCGGGCGCCACGCGGCTGGAAGTGATCAAGATGTTTCGGTTGGCGGCGGAGAATCGGCTTCCGGTATTTACTCATGTGCGCAGTTCGGGAAGGATTGAGCCGGGATCGAGCATCGAGTCGATCGGCGAAGCGATCGGCGCCGCGGCCATCACGGGAGCCTCGCTGCACATCGTTCATATCAATAGCAGTTGCGGACCGGACGGCCTGGAATGCCTGTCGATGATTGCCGGCGCTCGCGCCCGTGGTCTGGACGTGACCACGGAGGCCTATCCCTACGAGGCCGGCATGACCTACATCAACTCCGCGCTGTTCAATCCGGGCTGGCAGGAGAAATTCGGCATTTCGTACCACGATCTGATGCTTCCCGAAACCGGCGAGCGCCTGACGAAAGAACGATTCGATGAGCTGCATGCATCCCCAAAGCCGATCTGGGTGATCATGTTCAGCAACAAGATGGAGTTGGTGGATGCCGAGATTCCGAATCCGCTGGTGATGATCGCGAGTGACGGGGACAAGGGGCATCCGCGAAACGCCGGAACGTACTCGCGAGTGTTGGCGCGTTATGTGCGGTCGCAAGGCACGCTGACGCTGATGGACTCGCTACGAAAAATGACCCTGATGCCGGCGCTGTGTTTACCGCAGGCTACGGCCGCGCGGCGCAGCAAAGGCCGGCTCCAGGAGAGTGCGGACGCCGACATTGTGGTGTTTGATCCGCAGACGGTTACAGATCGGGCGACCTATCAGCATCCCACGGAGCCGAGCGTGGGCGTGAAATACCTTGTCGTTGGGGGGACGGTGGTAGTCGATCAAGGGAAGATTGTGCCGGATGTGTTTCCCGGTCAGGCGTTAATTGGAACGGCGGGGAAATGAAGGCACTGGGCGCTTGCCGGGTTGAGAAGACTCAGTTGTCAGGTTGGAGTTCCCGGTTCTCAGATTTACTTGTGCTGGGTGTCGCCGCCCAGCAGCTGCAAAGCATGTGGCAGCAGATCAATCACTGCTTCGAGTGATTCTGCTGCGCCCTTCGGGCTACCCGGCAGATTCAAAATCAGCGACTTCCCCCGAACTCCGCAAATGCCTCGGCTGAGTGCCGCAAAAGGCGTCTTTTTGGCACCTTCGGCGCGCATTCGTTCTGCTACCCCTTCGAGCAAGCGTTTGCAAACCGCACGGGTGGCTTCGGGGGTTACGTCTCGCGGCGCGATTCCTGTACCCCCAGTGCTGACGACGAGCCGAGCTTTGCCGGAAAGTTGGATGAGCGCCTTGCGAATTGCGGCTTGATTGTCGGCCACGATCTTCGCAGCTACGACGTTGAAGTTCTTCTTTTCGAGAGCTTCCACTACGGCAGGTCCCGACGCGTCGGCTCGCTCGCCGCGGGCGGAGGAATCGCTGACGGTGAGAACGGCGGCAGTAATTTTTTTGGAGTCCCAGGACTTACGAGTCGAGGAGGACATCTTCTTCCTCTTCCGGTTGGTCATCGCCGCCGCCGCCGTCGCGCTTGGATTCGTCGAGCAGCCGCAGGCCTTCCATCAGCAGGCCCTGGGTGTTGAGCGTGGTGGTCTGTTGCGTGGTTTTGCCTTCGAAGTCGAGCTGAAAATTCCCGCCAGTCCAAAGCAGGACTTTGAACACCGCAGGGTCGCCGGTTAGCGATCCGTAAGCAGCGTGCGTTACCTGACCTTCACTGAAATAAACGTCACACTTGTCATTCTCGTTGGTCAGGGTGAGTAAGCAGCTCTTCCGGCCCATTTCGAGCGATTGCATGAGGTCGATCACGTTCATCTGCGCCAAGCTGCCGCGCAGCACGCCGTCCGAGGGCGCGGTCTTCGCCATTTTCTCCAGGGCGATTTTGTCGATCACGCGCTTGATGCGCTGGGTGGCCTCCTTAAGAAAGAATGGCTTCTCGACAAAATCATCCACCGGCTCGTTGTGAGAGAGCTTTTCGGTGATGTCCGCCCGGGTGGCCAGCATGATGACCGAAATTCCCGCAGTCTTGGGACGGCCCTTGAGTTTCACAACCAACTGATGGCCGTCCATGCCGGGCATGCGATAGTCGCTGACCAGCAGGTCGGGAGGATCTTCGACCGCTTTGAGCAGCGCGTCCGCTCCGTCCGCCGCGGTGCTCACCTGGCTGAGCGGCGTGAGGGCGTTCTGCAACATTCCCAGGATCATGGGATTGTCATCCACCAGTAGCACTTTGACGTTGTTGGACATACCGGGCGCTAGGTCTTCTTTTGAGTCTGCGCGGAACCGCCGCGCACGTAATCGCCACTTTTCCCGCCGGACTTGCGTTCGAGCACGATTTCGCGGATGGTTATGCCCTTATCCAGAGCCTTGCACATATCGTACACGGTGAGTGCGGCGACAGTTGCGGCCACGAGCGCTTCCATCTCCACGCCGGTGACAGCCGTGGTTATAACTTTGGAGGCAATAGCGACGCCATTCTCGCACAGCCGCAGGGTCACATCAATGTGAGAGAGGGGCAGGGGATGGCACATGGGGATGAGGTCGGCGGTTTTTTTCGCGGCCATGATGCCTGCTAGGCGCGCAACTTCGAGCGGGTCACCTTTGGGATTCTTGGGCAATGCCTTGAGCACTGCGGGCTTCAGGACGACGAAGGCGCTGGCTTCGGCCTGGCGATTGGTGGGTGTCTTGGCGGAGACGTCAACCATCTTGGCGCGGCCGGAGCGGTCGTAGTGGGAGAGCTTGCGGGGCATGGTGAGGTGTCTATCTTACATGGCGGGCCAACGCAGGACGCTTCGCCGGCGCTGCCGGCAAGACCTAGCAAGCTACATCTCTACGGTGCACGGCTGTGTTACCGCAGCAGCACCGGTACCCAGTCGCCCGCGGCGATATGCTCGCGTTCCGGCGGAATCACGATGTAGCAATTGGCCAGGGCGGTCGATGCGATGTCTCCCGATCCCTGCCAGCGCGCCAGTTGAACTTCAGCATGCTCGAATTCGCCGGAGAGGATTGCCGGCAGGAAGCGCTTGAGGCCGGTTTTGATCTTGATCTCAGATTTCAATTTCGCGTGGACGAAGGCTAGCTTGTGGGGAGTCGTGCCGGCGAGGGCTTCCAGGACTGGGCGGGCGAAGAGTTCGAAGGTCACCATGGTGGAGACTGGGTTGCCGGGGAGGCCTAGGAAGTAGCGATGGATCTCCGAGGCTTGCGCCTCGTCGCGGGCAACAGTGCCCGCGCCACACGAGGCCGTGTCACATGAGTCTGCTCCACATGGGATTCTTCCGAACACTACCGGCTTGCCCGGTTGAATCAGCACACCGGTGAAGAAGAATTCTGCCTTCAGTTCGGACAGCACCTGCTCAGAGAGATCGTACTTCCCCATCGAAACTCCTCCCGCAAGAAGGAGCAAGTCAGCTTCGAAGGCCTCGGCGATTAGCTCGCGGAGGCGCTCCGGTTCGTCCGGAGCAATCGGCAACAGAACAGGTTCGCCGCCAGCGGCGAGAATTTGCGCGGCAAGAGAATAGCTGTTGGAGTTGCGAATCTGGTTGGGGCCGGGACGGACATCTATATCCACGAGCTCGTCGCCTGTGGAAAGTACAGCCACTCGCGGTCGGGGGTAAACGAGTAGGCGACTTCGTCCGACGGCTGCCGCTACGGCTATGGCGGCGTAATCCAAACGCGTGCCCGGAGTCAGAAGCCGGTCGCCGCGCTTGGCCTCGGAACCAACCGGGACGATGTTGTCGCCGGCAGCGATCGCCCG
This sequence comes from uncultured Acidobacteriaceae bacterium, assembly GCA_963735545.1. Lineage (GTDB taxonomy): Bacteria > Acidobacteriota > Terriglobia > Terriglobales > Acidobacteriaceae > PALSA-270. The sequence continues at coordinate 341,230 of CAVTLU010000007.1, read as the reverse complement.
CGTGATCTCCACCACTCCGTCGTAGCACGAGGTGTACTCCACCATAACAACTGCGTCGGCTCCGGGTGGCGCGGGCGCGCCCGTCATAATTGCTGCCGCCTGGCCCGGCTGTATCGTGGGAATCTGTTCCGGCGCGGCCCCGGCCTTGATTTCGCCGACTACTTGAAGCTCGGCGGGAAGCCGTACCAGGTCGGCACTACGTACTGCGTATCCATCGCGCGCGGCCCGGAGAAACGCAGGGAAGTTGCGGTCCGCGGTCACGGGCTCGGCGAGTATACGACCCGCGCCCTCGAGCAGGTCGATAAGCTCCTTGCCGCATGGATGAAGCTGCGCCGCATGGTACTCGACCAGATGGCGAGCGTCTTCAAAGCTCAGAATCGAAGATGGCTCGGGTGCGGCAGACATGCGAGGATGATACGACAAAGTACCGGGGCGGAAGACCGACCGTTGTGGCTATTCCCGCCCCTGCGGCCTGTGCTCTGAGCGATTCTCAAGAGTCGTAGCCGGGACCGGCGGGCGACCCGCACTCTTTCCATAGCTTTTCCCAATTCCACATTCCGGCCATCACCTGGATTGGCAACGGGAATCCTAGCTGGTGCGCGAGCATACACACCTGCCCGCGGTGGTGGGCTTCGTGAGAAAGCATGTAGCACAACATTTCCGGGCCAACCGGCCAGGGCCGGCCCCAGCCGTCTCGGCGAAACTTCTTGATGCCGCCGCCGCTGAGGGCTTCGGCGAGCATCTGCGCGCAGCGAGCGGCGCTTTCGGCTAACGCTGCACGGGCCTGTCGCGGCGTGCAGAGCGCGCGGTTGAGCAACTGTGGAACCTTCAGGTGCGGAGCCGTAAGCCGGACCCACTTGCAGCGGACATTGTGCATGTGGGTGAAAATCGCCGCAATGCTGCGGACGTTACGTTTGCCGTGCGGTCTGGCTGTCGGTTTTGCTGTCCAGGCGGCAGGGTCGAGACGTTCGATCAGTATCTGATTGATGCGCTCATTGGCGGCGAAGATCCGGACTGCGGCCCGGCCGAGTTGAGTGTGGACCTTGGGTTGACGGCCCGTGGGTTGACGCGTGGTCACGACTCGCTGCTCCTCGACCCAATACTACTTCAGCACCGTCGACAGGTTCCCCGAAGTGGGGAACGTTCCGTCCGGAAGCTGTGAAGAAATCGCCTTTCCTGACCACCGGGCGGACGGACACCAGTTACCTGAAGTGCTTCGACCTTCCGATATCACTAGCGTCCGCACACTTTCCGGCCCCCGTTGAAGGATTCTATGCTGGCTGTACTTGCAGGGCCCGCTTTAGGCCGAACCATCTTGTCAGGTTGTAACTTAGGCAAGCCCAAGTCGCTTCCATGGCTACTTTCACGCGACCTCTGCAGCGGAACTGTCGCAGGCCGCAGCGCTCTTTAATCCAGGCGTGCGGAAACTCGGCGATCTGGGAGCGTCGCGCGTAGATTTGTTTGGCTTCCTCCGTTGCCATTTTCTGTTTAAACGCGGTCGTCGCCGATGGTTCTTGCAGGCGCGTAATCGAGCGCCGCCAGTCTGGCCGTGCCGGTTGCGGCGCGCACTGACCGCGCAGCGGGCAGTTGGGGCATGCCTTCTTGGGGGCGCGGTAAACGTGGGTGCGTACCCCGTGGTCACGATTCATGAGCGCATGGTGGGTGAGCGTTTGTCCCGCCGGACAGGTAAATCTGTCCTGCGCGGCATCGTAAGGAAACGCGCTGGCGAGAAACTCGGCGTGCCGTCCCTGCGCATCGCGCTCCACCGCCCGCCAACTGTCCTGCCAAGACCCGTAGAAGTCCACTCCCTGCTCGGCGGCCGCCTGCACCGAGGCGTGATTGGTATAGTCGCCATCGGCCACGATCTGTTTGGGCTTGCGTCCCAGCGTGGTTGCGCAGCGTTCCAGCGCCGGCTTCATCTGCCGGTAGTCGATGGCATCGGTCGTGGCCTCGACGTTCACTACGATCCCGTGTTGCGTGTCGGTAAGCAGTTGCAGGTTGTAACTGGGGACGGTGCCACCTTCGCCGTTGCGCATCACGTGCGCCTCGGGATCGCTGCTGGAGGCGCGGGCCACAAACCGGTCGCGCTCGTGTTTCTTCTCCTGTTGCAGGCGCTCGACCTCGCGCACCGCCGCTTCCAGCCGACTGACTCGTTGCCGTGCGGCGCGTCGTTGCGCCGCGGCCCGCCGACTCGCGCTCTTCTCTTCTTCCTCCGCCTGCGCGTTCAGCTCCCGCACCTGCTCGCGCGCCAACTCCAGGTGCGCCGCCAGTTTCTCTTGGCGCCGGAAGCTGTTGCCGCCCGCGTTCGCCTTGATCTTGGTTCCGTCCAGCGTCACCCGCTCCAGCCTGATCAGCCCCTCGGCGCTCATCATACCCAGCACCTGCACGAACAGGTCGTCCAGCGCTGCTTTGTAATCGGAACGGAAGCCGGACAGCGTCCGGTGGCTGATCGCCTGCAACCCGCATAGCCATTGACATCCGGGTTCGTATTCACACTGCCGCGCCAACTCGCGCGCCGAACTCAGGCCACGGCTGTACGCGTAAATCCACAAGCTGATCAACAACTGCGGATCGGTGTGCTCCCGCCCGGCGCGCCCTTCCACCGCCGCGATCTGCGCGTGATACAGGCCCAGGTCCAGACGGCCGATCAACTGCCAGATCAGGCGCGCGCTATGATCTTCGTCGATCAACTGTTCGACGTCGATGCTGCGCAGCACCAGTTGTTGTCGATTGATGGAGGCAAGTCGCGGTTCAGCCGGCACGCCGTAGTCGTTCACCTCCGCAGTTTACCGGCGCTGGCTAATTTCGCAATGGCGTTGTTGGATCGAGCGACAATTTCTTCACAGCTTCCCGGACCTGGATTTCTCCCCAGGCAGTCGAACTAAAGCACTTAAGCCAAAAAAGCATGAGCGGGGCCACGTTCGAACGAATCGCTAGTCCCTCCTCTTGTGGTTTTCTGGTTGACCCAATAGGCTGCTTGGATAGTGAGTTTGGCATCTCAACTTTCGTTCCCAGGGCTGCGACAGGACTGATGAGTCGTTCTTCTCCACCATCTTCACGTCACATTGCGATTGATTTGGCGCGCGTGGCCGCCATCCTGCTGATGATCCAGGGCCACACTTTGGATGTGCTGCTGGCTCCCGAGCTACGCCAGGGTTTTGTCTTTGACAAGTGGTTGTTTTTCCGAGGCCTCACCGCGCCGACGTTTTTCATGCTGTCGGGCGTATCGTTCTTCCTGGCCACCGCGCGGCAGTGGGAATCCTACCGGAGGCCATCGCCGGCCTTCTACCGGAGGCTGCGCAAGTTCGGCATTTTCGTTCTGCTGGGCTACCTCATGCATTTCCCGGTTCGCTCCATCCGTGACTTTCGTTGGCTGGACGCGGGCGGCTGGGAAAGCTGGTACCAGGTGGATGTGCTGCAGTGCATAGGCCTGACCCTGGCGTCGCTGCAAATTCTGGCGCTGTTTGCGAAAACACCGGAGCGCTTCGCCAGGATCGCGGCGGGCTTGGCGGCGCTGCTGGTGCTTCTTACTCCGCTGCTGTGGCAGACCAGTTTTGCCTTCGCCCCTCACCCCATTGCTGGCTACTTGAGCGGGTTGAAGGGGTCCTTGTTCCCGCTGTTTCCCTGGTCCGGCTATGTGTTGTTCGGCGTCGCGGCGGGCTGTTTTTGCAAAAAGTGGGAGAACAGTCGCGGCGCCTTTCCATTTCTTCAACTAGCAGCAGGCGGCCTGTTGCTGGCTCTGGCCGGCATCGCCTTGGAACGCCTTCCCCTGACTGTGTATGGCAACGCGGATTACTGGCACACCAGCCCCAACTTGTTTCTGGTACGAACCGGTTGCGTATGCCTCTTGCTGTCAGGGTTTTCATTCCTGGCGAGGCGCGTGACCCTTCCGGAAACGGCGATTCGCTCTCTCGCCCAGGAATCTCTGGTCATTTACTTCATTCACGTGGCGGTGCTCTATGGCTCGATCTGGAATACCGGTATGAAGCAGGCCATCGGCCCGACGCTTGCCTTTCTACCCACGCTGGGATGGATCGGCGTCATGGTGATTTCGATGACGGCCCTGGGTTGGAGTTGGAATTGGGCCAAGAGGAATAACCCGGGGAGGGCCCGTCTGGTGCGGGTCGCAGCGGTTCTGGTGGCCACTTACTCGCTTATCTAATCGAGGTCTCCAGAATCTGCGGCGAACGAACCCACCAGGCAAGCACTGGGGCACACGACGGATGGGCCGCGAGGTTAATCCGCGTAGTTTGCGACTACTCGTGCGATCTTGCCGGCAGTGTCAACTTCCATAAATTCGCCGGTCTTCGTGCCCTTCTGGTTTGTGTAGTAGAGAACCAGGCTAGAGAGTCCCCACAGGACATCAATCAGATCGAACCTCAATTGAGGATAGAACTCCAATCCCTTCTGGAAATAAGCCCGCAGGGCCGGCTTGCCTTTCACCATCCCCGCAGGATCACCCAGCAACTTGGCCGCTACGGGAGATACCAGAACAACATCCTCGGCATAGTGGGAGATGATGGCATCGAGGTCATGCGAATTCCAGGCCTGAACCCAATGTTCGGCTAATTCGTGGGCTTCTTCTTTGGTAAGCATAGTCCCGGAAATCCTAATATACCTAGGCTGAATGAGATGATCGGTAGCGGATACGCATTTCCGGAAGCCAGCGGCGACCAATCCTGAGATTACGCCGCGCCTTGATCCCGATATTGCTCGTCGCTGACGTGTTCCATCCACTCCACGACCTTGCCGTCGAGCTTTTCCTGGATGGCAAGGTGGGTCATGGCCGTGGCCGGCGCGGCGCCGTGCCAGTGCTTCTCGCCCGGCGCGAACCAGACCACATCGCCCGGGCGGATTTCCTCGACCGGCCCGCCCCAACGCTGGGCCCGGCCGCAGCCAGCGGTTACGATCAGGGTCTGGCCGAGCGGATGAGTATGCCACGCCGTCCGCGCGCCCGGTTCGAAAGTTACGCTGGCGCCTTGCACAAACGCCGGATCGGGCGCCTGAAAGAGTGGATCGATCCGCACCGTGCCGGTGAACCAGTCGGACGGGCCTTTGGCGGAGGGTTGAGAGCCGTTTCTTCTTAATTTCCATTTTCTGCCCTCTTCGGTTGCTTATTAGGGTAGTCGCTTATTTACAATCGGTACAATGCGGTTCAGGTTGTTTGGAACAATGAGCGCCCCAACGTGGATTCTGCCAAGTGGGATAATCGTTCCGGTTGTGCGAGCACGAGTCACACTGCTACCCGAACTCTCTCGAGGCCGTGGGCTTTTGAGGACTGGCCAGTACAGACCCCACATCGTGATCGGGCCGCAATCGCAGCGCGCGGCCATTTTCGGCGGCAATGTTTGTGCGGAGAACTATCTGGGCGTCATGTTTGTGGGAGGGCCGGAGGCCATCGTCCCCGGCGAGAGTTCGAGGTCAGCCTTGCGCTGCTGTACTTTCCAGAAGTGCCCTACGATGAAGTCACCCCGGGAGCCACGTTCACTATTCGCGAAGGATCGCACATTGTGGGCTTCGGTGTCGTCTTGTCTCGTTAGCACGAATCAACCAAAGACCGGATCGTCAGTTGACGCAACAGACTTGCTCTGCCCTTACTTCCGACAATGGCCTGTTCACCGCACTTCCGCTACAACCGCAACGTCGAGCTTCGAATAGTATTTCTTCACATCGCCGGCGCCATACTTGGCACGAAATTTCTCCACCACCGGCGAAACCTCTTTCTTGTCAGTAATCGGAACGACTTTGAATTCGGCCTGTGTGCCGCGCGCGTCGATCCCAATAGTCGGGTCTTTGAGCACGTTCTTGTACCACTGCGTGTCCGAGCCACGCACCGGCAGCAGGTAAACCCTATCGTCCTCCAACACGAACCAGACCGGCCGCGAGATGGTGCGTCCTGACTTTCTGCCGGTCACGCTGAGGTTGATTTCACGATAGCGGGAGAGCCGGTCTTTCAGCGTGTCGGTCGGCTTCGGCATAGGTACTCCTTCTATCGCGATCTTCGTCGCGAGGTCTCGATTGTTTACAACACTTACGAGGGCCCGGTGCAATTTGATGCATTGCGTTGGCCCCAGGCCTCATCCGTATAAAACCAAACTGAGTACCATTGAGGCTCCAGGCGGCGAACGCGAGGCACTTTGCACGGAATCCCTTTGTACTTGCCCGCTGCATGGCTGCTCGCCGCCGCCGATAGCGAGTCGCTTGGATCGAAAACGAGATAGACGGTGTTGTTGACTCCGGCAAACCCAGTAGCTTCCCATTCGATATGCCTCAGCTCTCCGTCAGCCGGCGCTGATTGTGCGAGAACTTCAGCTTTGAAGCGACGGGACCAGAGCAGCCAACGAAGCGAAGGGCGCAGACCATCCTCGTTTACGACTAGTGCGGCCGAAACCAGGACAAAGGCCGCCAGCGCCAATAACGGCGACAGGCATAAGCGTCTTCGCTTGCGAAGCGCAGCGATCCCAATCAGAACAAGAAGAATAAGGCAGACAGTCGGGCCGATCAAAAAGACGTAGACAAAGTCCGCGTAGGCGCTATATACCATCAGCGACAATGCCAGGATGGTCGTTGCCGCTGCGACATACAAGGGCAGCGCCCAATTAAGGCCTCGTGGGTTGGTGGTCTCCGCTAGCATACGAACGCACCCCGAACAGGAAGCTTCAGGGGCCGCTGGCCCGGTGCACATTCTCTTACAGGCCCGTCATCTTTTCCAAGCGTTCCGGATAGCGCGCTCCTTCCACCTTGATCTTCGACGCAGCCGCGGCGATGTCTTGCAGATCCTTCGGGCGTCAGCTGGATCGACACCGCTCCGATGTTCTCTTCCAGGCGGTTGAGCTTAGTGGTGCCGGGAATGGGAACGATCCACGGCTTTTGCGCGAGAAGCCAGGCGAGCGCGATTTGAGCCGGAGTCGCGTTCTTGCTCTTTGCAATGCTGCCCAGCAGGTCAGTCATCGCCTGGTTCATCTTTAGCGCCTCCGGCGTAAAGCGGGGCAGCGTGCTGCGAAAATCGTTGCTCTCGAATTTCGTGTCTTTATCGAACTTGCCTGCCAGGAATCCCTTTCCCAACGGGCTAAACGGCACGAACCCAATCCCCAGTTCTTCGAGCGTAGGGATTACCTCGTCCTCGGGCTTTCTCCACCACAGCGAGTATTCGCTCTGCAGCGCGGTAACCGGCTGGACGGCGTGGGCGCGCCGAATGGTCTGCACTCCCGCCTCAGAGAGCCCGAAGTGCTTGACCTTGCCGGCTTCAATCAGCTCCTTCACTGCGCCGGCGACATCTTCTATGGGCACGTTCGGATCGACGCGATGCTGATACAGCAGGTCGATGCTCTCCACTCTGAGCCGCTTGAGTGACCCTTCGACGGCCTGCTTGATGTGCTCGGGCCGGCTGTTCAGGTCTGCCGCTCCCGGTCGATAATCGCTGCCACTGAGATCGAACCCGAACTTGGTGGCGATCGCCACTTTGCCGTGGAAAGGCGCAAGCGCCTCGCCCACGAGTTCTTCGTTGATGAACGGACCGTACACTTCCGCGGTGTCAAAGAAAGTGATGCCGCGGTCCACGGCGGCGTGGAGAAGATCGGTCATCTCCTTTTTATCTTTGGGCGGACCGTAAGAAAAGCTCATGCCCATGCAGCCGAGTCCAAGGGTTGAGACTTCGAGATTGCTTTTTCCAAGTTTGCGTTTTTGCATCTGTGGCTCCTTCCGGACTTGTTTCGCCGAGTTCAAGATTAGAGTCAACCGCTGCGGATGCGGTAGCCTGATCCTTCCGAGTTATTGCCTATTCCTCTTATTACTAAAAGAATAATTGGCACATCTCAATCTGCGAGGCTATGCTAGGAATCGGACAAGGGGACCATTTTCAATGACGAACCTCAGTAAAAAAGCCACTCTCTCTACGAGTCGAGCACCTGAGCTGCGAACGGCGCTGGCCCGTAAGATTGCCTCTTCCGTCGGGTCAAAAGAGAAACTGATAACCGACATTCCGGGCTTGTTGTTAAGCCGACGGACTGCCCCAACGGCGCCGCTCTCCGCCACCTACGAGCCGAGCCTGGCCGTGGTCGCACAAGGGCGTAAGCAAGCCACCCTCGGCGGAACCAGGTTCATCTTTGACCAGTCGCGATACCTGCTGACGTCGCTGGACCTGCCAGTCATCTGCAACGTGATCGAGGCAAGTGAGGCGGTGCCTTATCTCTGTTTCGTGCTCAAGCTCGAAATGCCGGTAGTCCGAGAGTTGCTGAGCCGCGAGGAGATTCAGGCGCCGGAGGCGGCGCCGGACAGTCCTGCCATGGCCACCGGTGAGACTACGGCGGAGTTGCTCGATGCATGCTGCCGGTTGATCGACCTGCTGAACACTCCGCAGGACATACCGTTTCTAAGCGGCCTGATTCAACGCGAGATCATTTACCGAATTTTGCGCGGGCCGGAGGGAGCGCGCCTGCGCGCAATTGCAACCGTCGGAGATCAGAGCCAGCGGACGGCGAAGGCGATCGCGTGGGTCAGGACGAACTACGCCAAGCCGCTGCGAGTGGAGGACCTGGCAAAAGTCGCGGGCATGGGCGTGTCCACGCTTCACCATCATTTCCGGGTGCTGACTGCCGTGAGTCCGCTGCAGTATCAAAAGCAACTTCGGTTGCAGGCGGCGCGGGAGCGCATGCTCATGGATGGTGTGAACGCCGCCAGCGCAGCATTCGAAGTCGGCTACGAAAGCGCCAGCCAATTCAATCGCGAATACAGCCGCTTCTTTGGCCAACCACCCATGCGTGACATTCGGACTCTACGCTCGCCGGGCGCTTTGCCGATGGAGTCGATTAGTAATCGGTGAACGGCTGCCTGTTCTGGTTGGCCGGGCGGACCACCCTAAATTGTTCTACTCGGGATAGGTCAACTGAGCATGCCCCAACTTGGTCGCATTGTCTGCGACCGGTTGGGGATTTGGGCCGCATCCGCCGCTGATGGGGGAACCAAGCATAAACCCCGCGCAAGCAAGTTGGGACGGGGCACTCTCCAAGTGTCTAACCAGGCCAGGCGGACAGGTGTCCGGCCTACATGTTGCCGTGCAACTCCGGGTGGGGCTCCTGCTCGAGTTCATCTAGCTTTTTCTTCTGGCCGTCGCCCAGCAGCTCGCGGATTTGTCTGTCGGCTTTGTAGCGACCGGCCTTGACATGGTCCATGCGCTCAGCGCGTGACATGCTTTCGTCCTGCACGAACTTCAGCGAGGCGTCATATAGCTCCTGCAGGATGGGTTTGACTTTGGCCTGCTGATCGCTGGTGAGAGTCAGCCTTTCAGTAAGTAGCTTCAGCTGCGATTCGGCAGTTGGCACACCGCTGTGTTCATCTTTAGATGAATGGCTGGCGGGATGATCGGCTTTTGTAGTAGCCTGTTGCGCGGCCACGGTCAGCGAGAACATCATCATAGTCGCGATTGCAAATAAGCGAATGCGGTTCATCGTATTCCTCCTGATCTTCTTCCGTTGTGAACGGCGGCTTTTCGCATGATTCGTACTGTAGCGATGAAGCTTTGCTGAGTCGAGGCCGATCCTGAGTTACTGAACAAAGAGGCGGTCGATGTCCAGGAACGAGCGCTCCAAGTCGCAGGAACATCCCGTGAAACAACAGGTGAAGCACCGGCGCGAGATCGACCAGCGCATCCGGCGCACGCACGAGCGGCTGGGCAGCGCGCTGGTGGCGTTGATTCAGGAGAAGCCGGTCGACGAAGTGACGGTGCAGGAGGTACTGGATCGCGCCTCAGTCGGCCGGTCCACTTTTTATGTTCATTTCCGCGGCAAGGATGACCTGCTCCTCAGCCAATTGGAGAAGTTTCTGGAAACGATGAGCGCGGCGCTCAGCACTCGTAAGGAAGAGTCGCAGCGAGTTGTGCCGGTGGCCGAGCTGTTTGCACACATCGGGAACCAGAAGAAACTGTATCGCGCGCTAGCCGACTCAGGTCGGCTCAACGATTTCTGGGACCTTGCGCAAGGCTACTTCAGCCGCGGGATTGAGCGGCGCCTCAGAGAATCCAGCCGCGTATCGAATGTTCCGCAACGTGAATTGCGTGCCCGCTCTTCCGCGTTGGCCGGGAGCATGCTGTCGCTGCTGCGCTGGTGGCTGGATCGCGGCGCGAAGGAATCGGCACGTGCCATGGACGAGCTGTTTCACAAGATGGTGTGGAAAGGACTTCAATAGCCGTCATCGTGCGGGCTACGCGCATCGGTTTCCGGCTGGAACCGGAACAAGAATCCGATTACTGAGTCGTTTCCTTCGGAGTCTTCTGCAGATTTCGCCGCAGCGCTTGCGGATCTGTGGCATGTGCCACAGCGGTTTCCAGATCCACGAATCCGGCGCAAACCATCTTTTCGATTTCCCCGTCGAAATGCAGCATCCCCTCGGCGTGGCCGTCCTTAATGATCTGCAACAGATTGTGGCGGGAACCGTCGCCGTATTCCAGGCACTCATGCGTGCTCGCACCTGCCTTGAGGATTTCAAACACGGCGACCCGTCCCTCGCCGCCAGCGCGCGGAATCAGCCGCTGTGAGACTACATACCGCAGAGTCTTCGCCAGACGGGCGCGAACCGACTGTTGCTCTCCGAAGGCAAAGCTGCTGACCAGTTTTTCGACTGTCTTGGCGGCATCCAGGGTGTTCACGCTGGAAAGCACCAAGTGCCCGGTCTCGGCCGCTTCGATCAGCATCTCTGTAGTTTCGCGATCGCGTATTTCGCCCAGCAGGATTACCTGGGGCGCCTGGCGCAGGGCGGCGCGCAGCGCCTCCGCGAAGTTGGGGGTATCGCTGTGCAACTCCCGCTGATGGATCGTGGCACACTTGTGGTTGTGCAGGAACTCAATCGGGTCTTCGATGGTGATGATGTGGTAGCTCTGCTGATCGTTGATGCGGTCCAGCAGCGCGGCCAGAGTGGAGGACTTCCCCGCCCCCCGGGGGCCGGTCACTAATACGATGCCATCCCGCAGGCTGGCGATTTCGCCCAATTGGGGCGGCAGGCCGAGCGCGGCAAATGTCGGAATCACAGTGGGAATCACGCGCATTACGACGGCGCAACTGCCGCGCTGGATGAAGACGTTCACCCGGAAGCGGGCCATCCCGGGCAGTCCGTAGGAGACGTCACAGGATCCCTGCTCTCTCAGCATGGTAATCGCCTGCTTATTGTTGCCAATCAGATCCGACGCGATGCGCCGGGTGTCGTCGGAACTGAGGGCACGGAGACCGGAAGCCTGCACCGGGATCAGTTGCCCGTACACTCCGATCTGCGGTGGACGGCCGGGTGAAAAGACCAGATCGCTGACTCGACTGGTCGCCCGCAGCATGGCCGCCAGCAATGCAGCCGTCGAGACCGCGCCCGAGACGGAAACGCCTTCGAGCGTAATAGAAATTGGAGCATGTCCCGGGGCTGCCATGGGTTTCCTCGGTGAAAGCGCAGCGTCAAGCAGGGGAGAGGAGAGACACGGGCGTGTTGCCCGTCCAGTTGCGCAGCACGATTTACTCTAGCGAAAAGTAAACGCGGCTTCTATTAAGAACGCCACGTGCATAGACCTTCGTAACGTAGGGACGGGGCGCAGCGGACGGTCGGACGAAGCGGAGAAGTGGCCCCCGCGAACTCCAACGAAAAAAGGGCGGCATCCACGGCCGCCCTTAGGATCTTCGATAACCTGAGAACTACTTCTTCTTAGTGGATGGTGCCTTGGCTTTGCCAAACTGGGTTTCAACGGTGGCGCCGATCTGGGATAACATCTGTTTGGCGGCGTCGGCGAACTGCCCGGTAGGCTCGAGTTCAAGGTACTTATTGAAGGCTTCGGCCGTACCCGGCGGAGCGACCATCATGTCTTGTCCCTTTGCGTCTTTCTTGGTAGTGGCCTTTCCGAGCAGGTTGACACCCTTCCAATAGTAAGAGGCCGCCTTGGTGGGGTCGGCGGCGATGGACTTGTCGAAAGCCACAACAGCATCGTCGACTTTGCCCGAGTTAGTCAGGATGGCGCCCAGGTTGAAGTAGTACTGGCCAGCGCCGGCTGGATCAAGCTCCGCCGCGTGGGTATAGGCCTGTATCGCCTCATCGGTCTTCCCAGTCTTCGACTCCGCCTGACCTAAGTTGTTGTAAAACTTGGCCAATGCTTTGGCGTTATCCGGGTTTTTGGGGCCGGTTTCGATGGTCTTCTGCCTTAGCTCAACGGCCTTCTGATAATCGGTGGCTGCTTCCTGGTAGCGCTTGGTCTTCTCGTCGTTGTCGGTCAGCTTTGCCGCAGAGCTGAGATAAGCGTCCCCCAGGTGAGCCCAGATCAGGTCGCGGGTCGGGTCCATCTGAGTCGCTTGGGTGAGCGTGGCAATCGCGGTGTCATAGTCGCCGGCGGTAGACGCCTGGGTCGCATATGCCAGCTTCTCGTTCAACGTCTTGACCGTGCTGATCTCCTTAGCCTGCTTTTCTTCCGCTTCCTTCATCTGCTTCATTTGTTCGGGGCTGATCCCCTGTTGCTTAGCGGCTTCAGCCTGCACCTTCTTGATGTCGAAGTCGATGGGGGGATTGTCGCCGCTGACGATCTGGACCTTATTGATGCGGTCGAGTTGCTGGCCGTCCTTGGTCAACGTGATCTGATACTGGCCGTACTCGATGCCGATGGAGAAGTACTCTCCCTTTTTGTCGGTCTTGAGAGGAAACTTGCGGCCGTTTTCGGAGTTGTAGAATTCGACAGTTGCTCCAACGATGGGCTTTCCGTCCGCGTCCCTGCAAGTTCCCCGCACCGTTCCCCGCTGGGCCAGGGCGGAACTTGCGCCGAGGACCAGAATGATCGCAACAAATGTGAACCGCAAAAGACTCGTTTTCATTGCAGCCTCCCGCTCGAACCCGAATTTACGATTTTGAGCATTGATGATTTTCAGACGCGACGCCAAACCGGAGTTGCCAACCTGACGCGGAGTCCTTACCCGGTCAAGCGCGCCGCTACGTACGGGATGGGATCGGGAACGCCTGCTTCCCGGAACGCCCGCAAGCGCAACCTACAACTGTCGCACATTCCGCACGCGCTGTCTTCCCGGCTGTAGCACGACCACGTTAAATCGAAGGGCGCTCCCAATTCAAGGCCAAGCCTTACGATGCCGGATTTGTTCATGGCGATCAGCGGCGTAACGATCTCGATTTCCCCTTCTTTGGTGCCGGCCTTTATGACTTGGTTAAAGGCCTGATAGTAGGCGGCGCGGCAATCAGGATAGCCGGAGCTGTCCTGCTCCACGGCGCCGATGTAGATCTTTTCCGCTCCCAGCACTTCGGCCCAACTCACGGCGACGGCCAGAAAGTGCGCGTTGCGGAAGGGCACATAGGTTACCGGAATATCGCTTCCGATGGTGTGCGACTCGGGAACGGCGATGTTCGGGTCGGTCAGCGCGGAGCCGCCAATGGCGCGCAGAGCTTCATTTCGTACCACCAAGCGGTCGCGGATACCCAGGCGGTCGCAAATCTGCAAAAACGAGTGCCGTTCGCGACTCTTCGGTGCGCTGGCCATAGCTGATGTGCAGTGCGGCTGCGTCGCAGTCGCGCGCCGCCAGAGCCGCGCAAACGCAGGAATCCATTCCGCCGCTGAGGAGAACGACTGCGCGTGATTTGGTGGCGATAGTCATTTCGGATTGTGTAGGACCGGGTCTTTGACCCGGTCAAGCCGCAACAGCGGCGACAACCCCTGCCAAGTCGACCAACGACTGACGACGCTGAAACGGGGCCAGTCTCTCTGGAGCCGTTCTTCTCGCCGCTTTGCGCGGAGTGGCCGGGTCAAAGCCCGGCCCTACATCGGTTAGGGCATCCCGCTCGGGTTAGGGCGATTTCAGACGCCCTTCAACGCCGGGTCCCAAATGAACTTGTGAATCTGCAAACTGAGCCGGGCCGGGACATTGTCCGCGACTATCCACTCTGCCAGTTCGCGCGGATCGAGCAGGCAGTGCGAAGCGTCACGCGAACCGGTCGCGTGCTGGCTGAAAGCGGGCGAGAACAGCACAGCGCGCACTTGGCGAGCCAGGTCGTGACGGCTTCACGAAATCGCGGGCGAAATCGTAATCCGCCCGGTCGCTGAGAACAAACTTAATCTCGTCGTGCGGATTTAACGTTTCCAGGTTTTCGATGTGAAACGTATCCGGTTCGCCCGAGTTCGGGCACTTCACGTCTAAGATCTTGATTACGCCGCCGGGCACGCGCTCCAGCGGGCGTTCGCCGCTGGTCTCGAGGAGCACGGTGTGGCCGGCATCCAATAAGCGCTGCATCAAGGGGACCACCTCACGCTCCTGCAACATAGGCTCCCCGCCGGTGATCTCGACCAGTCCACCATTCGGATTCAGTCGCTGCACTTCTTCCAAAACCTCTTCCAACGCCATGCGATGCCCGCCGGTGAAAGTGTATTCGCTGTCGCACCAGGAACAGCGCAGATTGCATCCCGTTAGCCGCACGAACACGCAGGGCAATCCCGCATGCGTCGACTCTCCCTGAATCGACTTGTAGATTTCGGTGATCTGCATAGTAGCGCCGGCGGCTCGCCGGCCCGGCGTCGGGCGAAGCCCGCAGTGAGCCTCAGGACTCCCAGTATGTTGCAGTCGTAGAATCGGTCTCGAACACCATGACGCTCTTCACCCGCACCCGCCCGTTGGTCGTCTTATCCAGTTTGCCGTTAGCCTGGTCGTAAAAATACTTCGCCAAATTCTCGGCGGAGGGATTTAGCACGTTGAACGGCTCCACGTCGTTGATCATTTGGTGATCGAGGCGCTCGGTCACATGCTTCATGACCTCGCGCAGATCCTTGAAGTCGAGGAGCAGCCCGGCTTTGTCCAACTCCTTGCCCGCCAGCGTGACCCGCACCTTGTAGTTATGTCCGTGGGGGTTTTCGCACTTGCCCTTGTAATTGCGCAGGTAGTGGCCAGCAGCAAAAGTATCTTCAACGGTGACTTCGAACATGAACCCTCGTGGCGTACCGGGCATTCGTGGAGCACTGGACTCGCGCCCGAGTTCTATTCTAGCGCGAGCGGGAAACCCATGCTGTCCAATGGGAACTGAACGGGAGGCCTCCGCGTTCTCTGCGGAGGTTCTCCGCGGCCTCAGCGATTTAAGATTTGTTTCGCCAGCAAAATCTTAAAGCGCAGAGTTCGCCGAGAACATCCGCAGAGAACGCGGAGAAAAGTAATTCCCCGGCATTTTTCCGCATCGCGTATCGAAGTGGCTAACGGTCGACGAGTTCCAGAGCGACTCGCATCGCCTGCTCAACCCGACGAAGGGATTCTTCGCCCAACGTTCCTAGCGGCGGATAGACGGTCAAATGCTTTTCAACCGTCGTCACCTGATCGCATTTAGCCCAGGAATCTTTCGTCAGTCCGCCGTCTCCCGCCACTAACTTTGGCCGAAGCGAAAACTGCCGGTGCTGGACGCCAGAAATTGGAACCACGCAAACATCGAGCGAGAAGCGATTGAGCGCATCGGTCGAAACCACGACCGCCGGCCGTTCTTTGTCGAGCGCGAAGAGACAAACCTCTCCGCGCTTCGGAAACCATCCAGGCGGCTTGGCGCTGCGCTTCCAGGGCATCTATTCGCGGGAAAGCGACCGTAGAGACGCCGATTGAAAGGCGCGGCGTTCGGTCCTGTCTTCTTCCGTCTGGAAGAATTCCTCGACCTCGGATTGCAAGGCGCGACGCCTCTCTGCCTCGAGTCCGGCTTTCAACAGCTGATTGACTCGTTCGCTGGCGGAGACTTTCCCTTTGGTTTGCTCGATGAGACGAAGCAGGCCTGTTTCCAGGGTGAAGGTTTTCGCAACTCGGGTTTGGCCGCTCATAATATTAATAATATAATAATATATCATATATTACATACCGGTATCGATATCCCGACGATCGCGCGGGCATTCTGACTAGGCGCCGAAGAACTGTTCCACCTGCGCCAAATCCGTGGTCCTGCGGTAGTTCGGCAGACTTTCGACGAAAACGCGTCCATACTGCTTCTTCAGAATCCGATTGTCCAGCAGCGCCAGTAAGCCCCGGTCATTGAGCGATCGAATCAGGCGTCCGAAGCCTTGTTTCAGCGTAATCACCGCCGCTGGCACCTGATATTGGAAGAACGCGTTTCCGCCTTCGGCATCGATCGATTTCACTCGCGCAGCAACTACCGGGTCCGAAGGCACCGCGAAGGGCAGGCGGTCTATGATCACGCAACTTAGCTGCTCGCCTTGCACGTCCACGCCTTGCCAGAAGGACGAAGTCGCGAACAGCACCGCGTGCGGAGTCAGCCGAAATTCCTCCAGCAGTGCGCTCTTCGGCGCATCGCCTTGAAGAAGCATGGGGAACTCCAGCTCGCCCACCAAGCGCTGGTAAACGTCGTTCATCTGAGCGTAGCTGGTGAACAGAACGAACGCCCGGCCTTGCGTGATCTCCAGCAGCTTGCGAATGCGATCCGCCGCCTTCGCCGCAAATTGCGGCGTGCGCGGGTCCGGTAAGTCCGGCGGCACATAGAAAAGCGCCTGTTTCTCGTAATCGAAGTGCGAGGGCAGCACCGCCTCGCGCGTATATTCCAAGCCAAGCCGGCGGCGCATGTATTCGAATCCGCCGCCCACGGCCAGAGTGGCCGAGGTCATGACTGCGCACTCCAGTTTGTCGAAGACGGTGGCCTTGAGAATGGGCGCCACGTCGATGGGAGTGGCTTGCAGAAAGACGTTTAGCTTGTCGCGGCCACCGCGGCGGCGCTCGATCCAGAACACGGTGTTGCGGTCCTCGGACTCCATCAGAAAGCCGAGCTGCACTTGCAGTTCCTGCGCTCTGCGCGCAAAGTTGAAAAGCTCTTCTGGCTTCGAAGGCAGCCTCTCTAGCTCCGCGCCTAGGCGCTGCAATCCGTGCTGCACGGCCAGAAATTCCTCACCATTTTCTTCGAGAAAGTCGCGGCGGTTTTCAAAGGCGAAGCGTCCGTCGCCCGGCGGCAGCAGGGCGAAAAAGAACGCCGACCGTTCACGCAGACTCTTGATCGCTCCCGAAGCCGAGGCGGACAGCATATGATTCCGCTGCAGCGAGATTTCCACATCGCGGCAAAGTTCCTCGAACCTTCCGTTGCTGACCGAAACTCCGAAGTAGCTTCCCGCCACATCTTCCAGTTCGTGGGCCTCGTCGAAAATCACCGCGCCCACGTCGGGGAGAATGCCGGCATCCGGGGCGTACTCCGCCTGCTGCTTGATCGCTAAATCCGCAAAGAACAAATGATGATTGACGATGATGATGTCGCTCTCCATTGCCCGGCGATGCATCTCGGTGATGAAGCATTTGTCCCAGGCGCTGCACTTCTGACCCAGGCAGGTGTCGGAGCGCGCGTCGAGCTTATGCCAGAGCGCACTGGCTTCGGGCAGCGCCGCCAGTTCCGCGCGGTCGCCGGTTTGCGTTACCTTTTCCCATGCCGCAATCGCGCGATAGTGTTCGATCTCTTCCAGTCCGCTGAGCACCGGCTGATCGGTAAGATCGTAGAGTTTCTTGCGGCACACATAATTGTTGCGACCCTTCATGTAGCAGACGTTCAGCTTGGCTGCGCCATCGGGGAAAAGCGCCTGCTCGAGAAAAGGGATATCCTTGTGGAAGAGCTGTTCCTGCAGATTCTTGGTGCCGGTGGAGATGATGACCCGCTTGCCCGAGCGAATCACGGGCACGAGATAGGCCAGAGTTTTGCCCGTACCGGTGCCGGCTTCGACGATGAGATGACGTTTCTCCGCCAGCGCCTGTTCCACGGCCTGCGCCATCTGTAATTGTCCGCGGCGAAATTCGTAAGCGGGATGCGTGCGCGAGAGCACGCCGCCGGGAGCGAAGAACTGATAGAGAGAAATGTTCTTTGAGCCGGGCGGAGCTGAAGATGCGGACTGCGAGGCAGGGGCCACAGAGTCTCTATAATAAGCCACTTTGACCAGACTGAAATTTAACTCGATGTCCGACGGAGCCGTGGTCGGGGTTCCCACGCTGGCTATCGTAGGCCGCCCCAACGTGGGCAAGTCCACATTGTTTAATCGCCTGGTCGGTTCGCGGCGCGCCATCGTCGGCGATGAGCCTGGCATCACTCGCGACCGCCTCTATGGCGAGGCGGAGTGGCGCGGACATCCTCTGCGGATCGTCGACACCGGCGGCATTCTGCCCGACGACAAAGATTTGATTCCGTCCGAAATCTTTCGCCAGGCTAGAGTCGCACTCGATGAAGCGGACGCGATCATCATGGTGGTCGATGGGCGCACGGAACTCGCCGCGCCCGATATTGAGCTGGCGCGGCAATTGATTCGCGGAGGCAAGCCGCTGTTTCTTGCCGTGAACAAGGTTGACAGCGAAAAGCAGGCAAATCTCGCGGATGACTTTCATAGTCTCGGCATTCGGAAGTTGTTTCCTGTGTCCGCTGAGCACGGGCGCGGGTTGGATGATTTGCTGGATGCGGTTTTGGAAGTGCTGCCGGCTTCAGATATCACCACAGGGAACACAGGGGTCACAGGGGAAACACAGGACACTGGCGTGCGGGACGCCCCCTCGACTGCCGGCGAGGACGCCGAGGCTACGGTTGAGACTAAGGTCGCTATTATCGGCCATCCTAACGTGGGCAAGTCTACTTTGCTTAACCGGCTTACGGGGACGGCTCGCGCTATCGTTTCGCCGATTCCGGGGACTACTCGCGACGCGGTGGACGAAATCGTCGAGCGCGACGGACAGCGTTTTCGCTTCATCGATACCGCGGGAATACGGCGCAAGGGCAAGACTCACCTGATGGCGGAGAAGCTTTCCGTGGTCATGGCGCGCAAGCATCTAGAAGCAGCGGATATTGCTTTGCTGGTGATCGATGCTACTGACGGAGTCAGCCAGCTCGATGCCGCCATCGCCGGGTATGCGCACGAGAGCGGACGATCGGTGATCATTATCGTCAACAAGTGGGACCTGATCATCAGCGGGCGTAAGAACGCGGGACGGGAGTCGAAATCCTCGCGCATGCAGGAGAGCAGACGCCCCGCGGACCGCGAGGCCTACGAGGAACGCTTGCGCTACGCGCTGAAATTCCTAAGCTATGCGCCGGTGCTGTTCGTCTCGGCGTCGACGGGGGCCGGCACGGAGAAAATCTTCCCTACGCTGGAGAAAGTTGCTTCCGAACGCCGCAAGCGTATTGGGACGGGAGAGATGAATCGCTTTCTCAAACACATTGATTTCGATCGCGCCTCGGTTCCCATGGGGCGGCGGTTGAAGATTTATTACATGACCCAGGCTTCTGTGTCGCCACCCACGTTTGTGCTCTTTACGGATCGTAAGGTGAAGCTGCACTTCTCCTATCAACGGTTCCTGGAAAATCAGATTCGCGAAGCTTTCGGCTTTGTGGGCTCGCCGATTTGGATTAAGAATCGGGCAAAGGGAGAATGAAGGCGTTCGAGCGGTATCCGACGTTGCACGCTCACAACCCTTGTCATCCTGAGAGCAGGTGACTTTTTTTGGGTACGCTCTGTTTTCATTGTCATGTTGAGCGGAGCCGGAGCAAGCGCAGCGCAGCTCCGGCGCAGTCGAAACATCCCTACTTACAGTACATTGCCGGCGCTAGGGATTCCGCCCTCGCTTGCGCTCGGGGTCGGAATGACAGTTCCCATATGTTTGATTATGAAAAAGTCCCAGCCTCTGAGCGAAGTGGGCGGCGCGCGGTGAGCGCGACCCCGCGAGTCGAAGGACCCCAGTAAGGCCGGCAGCGGCACGGGCCCTGCATGGCATTCTCTCGATGGCCTATACAAAGCGTTATCAGAACTCCCTGCATCGTCACTGCCATCCGACGCTGCCTCGGGGTCCTTCGACTCCGCCGGGACTTCGCTTCGCTAGCCCCGGCTCCGCTCAGGATCACAAAACGGACAGAGCGCAAGATCAGAAGCCGTCAGAAAGACGGATCGGAAAAGCTATTATTGCTTCGCAAGCAACCCCACCCGGTCCACTCCTGAATCCCGCGCAATATCGATAACCTCGGCGACGTATTCAAAATCAATGTCGTCATCGCCGCGCACAAACGCCACCCGTTCCGCGCGCTGCTTGAAAATGTCGTGGAGACGGGCGTGCAGATCTTCCCAGCTCACGGTGTCCTGATTGATCTTGAGGATTGGCGGCTGATCCTTTCCACTCCACGCCACCTGAATCACAATGGTGCGGTCAATCTCTGGAGGCTGGCTCGTATCCTGCGCCGGCTGCGGGATCTGCGCCTCTAGCCCCTTTGTCTTCGACATCGACACCACGACCATGAATACGATAATCAGCACCAGCAGCACATCAATCAGCGGAGTGATGTTGATCTGGGCAGTGAACGGACCACGGCCTCCCATGGAGAACGCCATAGAATTGCTCCTCTCAGGGCACGCGCGTGTCTGAGAAGATTGGACACCCTGCGGCTTGCGGATGTTCCCGCGATCACGAAGCGACGTCGATGGAGCGACGGGCGTCCCTTCGGCTTCGCTCAGGGCAGGCTCCCGCCCGTCAGACCACGGACCTTGGCGATCGTCGCGTTACGCTGATTCACAATCGCCGCTAAAATGATGCGATGGCTGACAACGGAACCGTCATCGTGACTGGCGCAAGCCGGGGCATTGGCGCAGCGGTGGCGAAGCTCGCGGCCGCTGCAGGCTTTCGGATCGTGGTCAATTTCGCGACCGACGAAGACGGGGCTCGGACCGTCGTCGATCATATTGTCTCTGCCGGGGGCCGGGCCGTTGCCGTTCGCGCTGACGTCGCTTTGGAAAAAGATATCCTTCGGCTCTTCGACTCCGCCGAGCGGGAATTTGGGCCGCTCTACGGATTGGTCAACAATGCTGGAGTGACCGGCGGCCTGACGCGGGTGGAGGCGCTGACTGCACAAGTTCTCGCACAGGTGTTGGCCGTCAACGTCGTCGGCAGTATCCTGTGCGCTCGAGAAGCGGTGCGGCGGATGTCTACGCGAAGCGGCGGAAAAGGCGGCGCCATCGTGAACATTTCTTCGCTGGCCGCCCGCACTGGCGGAGCGGGCGAGTGGGTACACTATGCAGCATCGAAAGGCGCGATTGATAGCTTCACCGTAGGGCTGGCTCGCGAAGTCGCGGCGGAGGGTATTCGCGTGAATGCGGTCGCGCCCGGCCTGATCGAAACCGGACTGCATGCCGCGAACGGCGCGCCGGATCGCCTTCAACGGCTAGCAAAGTCGGTGCCCATGCAACGGCCGGGGACGGCGGAAGAGGTTGCGGCGGGCGTGGTTTGGCTTCTGTCGCCGGCGGCTGCTTACACCACCGGCGCCATCCTCGACATCGGCGGCGGGCGGGGATAATTCGGTTCGTCTGCACACAATCGAGATCGGCGCATGGCGATTTCATCATGCTCTAAAAATGTCGCCACCTTGCAACCCGTCACTTGCATCGAATAACCACATGCGACTTCGATCTGTCATCGCAGTCCTGATTTTCTTGGTTGCAACGTTTCTCGTCTCCGCCCGCGCCCAGGATAACTACGAGATTCAGGTTTACGGCGTTGATACCATTGCAGCTCGCACGACGATGGTCGAGCTGCATTCCAACTTCACGGCTGAAGGCAGCAAAACGGTGCAAAATGGCGTGCTGCCGACCAATCACGCCGAGCATGAGACGGTGGAAATTACGCAGGGCATCAACCAGTGGTTCGAAACTGGATTCTACATTTTCACCAGCATTCAGCCGGATGGCGGCTGGCAGTGGGTGGGCGATCACATTCGTCCGCGAGTGCGTGTTCCGGAGTCGTGGCATTGGCCGGTGGGAGTGAGCCTGTCCAATGAGATCGGCTACCAGCGGCGCGCGTTCTCTCCAGACACCTGGACCTGGGAGATTCGTCCGATTGTGGACAAGAAGATTGGCGGCTGGTATCTCAGCTTCAATCCCACGCTCGATCGCTCATTCCACGGCGAGAGCGTGCATCAGGGCGTGGTGTTCTCGCCTAACGCGAAAGTGGGATACGACTTCACCAAACGGATCAACGCCGGGCTCGAGTACTACGCATCCTACGGGCCGATCACCGGCTTCGATCCGCTGCATGAACAGCAGCAGCAGATATTTCCTTCCATCGACCTCGATCTGGGACCGCAGTGGGAATTCAACTTCGGCGTCGGCGTAGGCATGACCGGAGCGACCGATCATTTGATTATCAAGTGCATTTTGGGCCGGCGGTTTTCGTGGGGACGTGGCGCTCACAATGCGAAGCCTTAATTCTTCGCGAGGTTGCGCGCTGGTTCGTGGTCTGACGGGCGAGGAGGACGCCCGTCGCGCCATGGCGAATAACGGAGCTAAATGGGCTGCGGTTCCGGCGGCAGTGGCGGTGGTAATGGCGGAGCTACAGGCGGCGCCGGTGGAGTCGGGAACAGAATGTTGCCTAGTGGCGGATAGCGCGAGGCAAAGAAATAAATCGAATATGCTGGAAAGAACACAATGACAGGCACGGAGATCAGCGACATTACATACAGGATGACTCCAACCACGATGGTTCCCACGACTACTGCCAGTGTGATGGTGTAGAGGTTCCAGGTCAGGCCCGCGGCCTTGCCACCCAACACCGCGATCACCCCGAGACCGCCCACTGGGATGAGAATGAGCAAAGCCGCGATGCCCACCACGATGCCTACCAGCACCGCGGCTCCAATTGCCATCACGATTTTCATGCCGAGGTAGCCGGCATAGCTGCCTTTTTCCCCGGCTGACATGCGCCACAGGCGGCGCCAGCCTTCAAAAGCGCTGATCTCCTCCAACGCCATCTGCGGAACCACAAAGTCCTTGGTCATTACCTGCACGATGAGCGACAGAGCGATAAAGGCAAAGAATAAGAAGAAGAGGAGAACTCCTCCCAGTACGAGCGGCAGGATGTGTTCGCCGGGCGCTTTCAACCAGCCCAAGCCAAAGGCGATGGCGGCGGGAATCCCGACCAGGATTATCAACCCCGCGATCATAACGGCCATAAGTGAGATCTGCCACACAAAGTAGCGGAAACCGGCTCCGGTCCGGCGGCTCCAGCCTTGCCGGATGTGGCATTCCTTTGCTACTACGCTATCGAACAGAATGAAGCGCATCACGCTGTTAACGTAAATCAAGAACACGCCCAGGATCAGGCCGAGCACAACCACGATCCCGATCAGCGCGGCGAACAGCATGGGATCGGCGGAGGAAAAAGGCGCTGCTGCCAAAAAATGGTTGGAGCCGCCGGTTTGGCGCGGGAAACTGGGAACATGAAAGTTGCAGCCTCCTCCCGAGCTAAGCTCCCCAGCCAACATGCCAACCAGGGCTAATCTCCACCACTGGCCGAGGCGAAATGGTTTGGTGAGCTGCTGTGTGGTGTGCCGGAAGGCGGGGCTGATCGCGTCGACGGCGGAAATCGGCAAACTGGCACCTCGCAGGTGGAGTTGCAGCAAGGTACTGCGAAGCCGGAAACCCGTCAACGGGATTTTGCCGATCCGGACGCGCTACTCATAACGTAAAGCCTCGACCGGATCGAGCTTGGAGGCGCGTAGCGCCGGAACCATCCCGCTGATTACACCCACCACCAACAGCACCGCGGTTGAGACCATCACGGTGATGATGGAGATTTTCAGGTGGATATCGCCCTTGCCGGAGTCATCTTCAAACAAAGGGCCCATCATCGGCAAAGTGCCCACGGCGGCAGCGATTATGTACGAGAGCAACACGCCGATGGCTCCTCCCAAGAGCATGATTAGCAAAGTCTCGGCCAAAAATTGCAGCTTGATGTGGCGCTTGCGGGCGCCGAGAGCGCGGCGCAGGCCAATTTCACGGATGCGTTCATCCACCGATACCAGCATGATATTCATCACGCCCACGCCGCCAATTCCCAGGGTCAGAGTCCCGACAAAAGTGAGCAGGACCTGCAGGCCGATGGTTAGTCCATCGATCACGGGGCGGAATTCGTCGCGGCCGAACATTTGAATCGCTTTGGGGTCGGTGGGCGAAAACTGCTGGCGGCTGGCTATGGCGGCCAGCACCTGCGCCATCGCTCTCTTCTCAAACTGCGGCGCGACCGGCTCGAAGACCATGACCGCGGCGTAGCGCGTGTTCCACAGATCGCCGGCCGACGAGTAAGGAATCCAGACCGATTCGTCGTCGCTGGAAAAATAATTGCTGAGTTGGATTTTCCGCGCCATCACGCCGATGACAGTGAAGCGTACGCCGCCGATCAGCACGGTCTCGCCTACCGCAGGGCGACCGCTGAAGAGTTGCTCGCGGATTCGTCCGCCCAGAAAGCAGACGCGACGCCGCTCGATTTCGTCTCCCGCGCTGATCCAGCGGCCCTCAGAAGGGACTTCATTGCGCATTTCGCCATACTCGGGACACACTCCACGTATTGCGGCAGTTCCCACCATGCGATCGCCATAGGCGATTCCGGGCCGGCGCACCGTTTCCAGGCAGACATGCTTCACCAGCGGAGCTTCCTGCTTCACAATATCCAGGTCGGCCTGCTCGAGAACCACGCGTTTACCAGCGCGCTGTCCGCCGGGTTGCTCGCTGGTTTGCTGAGGCCAGCAGATGACGACGCTCTTGCCAAAGGCATCGAAACCGTTCACCAGAATGCTGCGGAAGCTGTTGCCATAGGCGATCAACAACGTAACCGTAGCGATGCCCCACACGATGCCCAGCATGGTGAGGAAAGTGCGGGTATAGTTGCGCTTCAGCGCAATCCAGGCTTCGCGAATGACTTCAAGCAGCATGGTTTTGTTGATCATGCAGGACCGGGTCAGAGACCCGGCCCTACACAGACATTGGTCCTACACTCACCCTCCCGCTTCAAATCTTAGGGCCTCGATGGGATCCACCGAGGCTGCCCGTCGCGCCGGATATAGCGACGAGAGGACCGCAATCGTCCCCAACAGCGCGCACGCCAGCAGCCCGGTTTTCCAAGTGGGGAGCAATCCCGCAAAAAACGCTGGCATGGGCAACAGATCGACCAGCGAGCAGATTCCATAAGCGATGCCCAGTCCCACTGCTCCACTAATTGTCGCAATCAACATGGCCTCGATGAAGAATTGGTGCAGAATGCTGCGCGCGGGAGCGCCCAGAGCCTTGCGTACACCGATTTCGCGGGTGCGCTCGCGCACCGCCACCATCATCACGTTCATTACGCCCAGTCCGCCGAGAAAAAGGGTGACGATTCCTACTGCGCCGAGAAAATACTTCATGCCGTCGGTCATCTGCCGGAATGCCTTGGCCGACTGCACCGTATCCCAGATGGGGCAGGCTTCTTTGTCGTCGGGATCATAGCGATGCATCCGGGCCAAGGCGACTCGTACTTCGTGTTTGCAGGCTTCATGCTGCTCGACTGACCTGGGCGTGACCAATAGTTGGTCGAAGGTGGTGGGAGTGCCGGGGGGCTTATCGGGGAAATCGCGGCGCATTGCGCTGAAGGGAACGAAGACTTTGTTTACATCCCAGCCGTCGTAGCTGGAATCCTGCTTCTTGTGCGCCATGACGCCGATGACTACGTAAGGAAAGTCGTTCAGATACACGTGCTCGCTGATGGGGTTGCGGCCCGGAAAAAGCTGCTTGGCCGCGTCGCTACCAAGGAAAGCGACGCGGCGCCCCTCCTGTTGATCGTCCCAGTTGTAGAACCGGCCGTCGCCCACATCCAGGCTGCGAATGTATCCAAACGGCGGGTACGAACCGGTGACGGTGAAAGCTGCGTTATTGAAGTTGCTGTGGATGGCGACGTCATTCTGTTCCAACTCCGGAATCGCGTATTCGCAATCGGGGGCCTCCGCCTGCACCGCGGGAACGTCTTCGTCCACCCAATGCACGATCCGGCCGGCTCGGACCCCACCGGCCTGCAGGCTGGTGCGGCCATGGAATACGATCAGGATATCCTTGCCCAGATTTCGCGCCTGATCTTCCTGCCCCTTGCGCAGGCCTTCACCTGCCGCCGTCATGAGCACGATGGATACAATGCCCCAGGCGATGCCGAACATAGTCAGGAAAGTGCGCAGCTTATGGGCCCACAGGGTGCGGAGGACGTCGCCGATGAGGTCACGCAGGACCATAGACTCTAGTTGGACGCTGGCGGCGGGGGAACGTAAGCCAGTCACCCGCCCTGTCTTTAGATACGACGACTGGGGCGGCTTAGTTGCAGAAAACGGTACGCGCAGTTGGGAGCCTGAATTGGGGTTAGGCTACGAGTCGGAAGAAACCGAGAGCGGCGCGCAGGGCGACCCCATCTGTTCCCGCCATGCCTGGAACTGTTGCAGCGCCAATTCGCACTGCATTCGATGCCGAATCTGGCGGTCGCGGATTTTGGCCTCCAATGCGGGCAACAGGTCAAACGTAATGTTGGCCGGTTGAAAATTCCTGGGGTCCGCGCAAGTGATGTAGTGCACTAGCGATCCGAAGGCGGTGGCTCGGGGAGGCGCTACCGGCTCAACGCCGGAAGCCAAAGCTGAGGCGTGGATTCCCGCCATCAATCCGGTGGCGATTGATTCCACATATCCTTCTACTCCGCAGATTTGGCCCGCGAAAAGGACGCGCGGATGAGTTTTCATCTGCAGCGTCTGCTCCAGCAAGGAAGGCGCGTTAATGTACGTATTGCGATGGATTTGCCCATAGCGCAGGAAGCGCGCATTCTCCAGCCCCGGAATCAGCCTCAATACGCGCGCCTGCTCACCGAACTTCAAATGATTTTGAAAGCCGACAAGGTTGTAAGAATCGGCACGCAGATTTTCCTGCCGTAGTTGCACCACGGCGTAGGGCATGCGTCCGGTGGCGGGGTTTTTCAATCCCACCGGCTTCATCGGGCCAAAGCGAAGAGTGTCGCGGCCGCGGCGCGCGATTTCCTCGATCGGAAGGCAACTCTCGAAGTAGTTCAACTTCTCCCAATCGCGTTCTTCAACCGATTGCGCGGCAAGCAGCGCATCGTAGAACTTTCCGTACTCTTGCTCAGTCATCGGGCAGTTGATGTAGTCAGCGGATCCCTTGTCATAGCGAGCCGCCAGATACACCTTCGCCATATCGATGGAATCGGCCTCGACGATCGGACTGATGGAGTCATAAAAATACAGGCGATGTGGAGCGGGCACTCCTGCCCGCGCAGGAATTTCGGTTCCGTGGGCCAAGCGGGAAATTTCTGCTGCGAGGGCGTCCGAGGTCAGCGGCCCAGTAGCGACGATGGTGATTTCATCTTCATCAATGCCAGTCGCCTCTTCGCGCCGAATCGTGATCAGCGGCTCCCCAGTGATCGCTTCCGTGACGCGAGCCGCGAAAATCGCCCGATCCACGGCCAGCGCATGTCCCGCCGGAACGGCACACTCGACGGCAATCTTCATCAGCAACGACCCTACCCGCCGCATTTCTTCCTTCAGCAGCCAGGGCGCGGTGTTGGGGCTATCGGATTTCAGGGAATTGGAGCAGACCAGCTCGGCGAAGTCCGCGGTCTGATGCGCCGGAGTGGTGCGCACGGAACGCATCTCGCAGAGTTCGACTGAGATGCCTCTGCGCGCGCACTGCCATGCCGCCTCGGATCCAGCAAGACCGGCGCCGATGATACGAACGCGCTCCGTCAATGGGCCGGCTCAGACGCTGCCGCCTGCAGAGCGTCCCCGATCAGGCAGGCAGCTTTCCATTCATCCAGAAATGTGGCTCCGAGTTTTTGATAGAAGTCGATGGCGGATTTGTTCCAGTCGAGCACTTCCCAGCGCAGGCAAAAGAAATCCTCTTCCCACGCTAGTTTCGCCACTCGCGCTAGAAGGTCCGTCCCGATGCCGTTCTTGCGGTATTCAGGGCGAACAAAAATGTCCTCGAGAAACAATCCGGCGCGCCCTTGAAACGTGGAATAGAACTCAAAAAACAGCGCGTAGCCGGCGGTTTGTCCATCCCATTCGGCGATCAAGGCCCGGAACTTCGGCCGCGGCCCGAAGCCGTCACGCAGGATATCTTCCTCGGTCACGATGCATTCATGGCCCAGGCGTTCGAAGTCCGCCAGTTCGTGGATGAGAATATTTAGCAGCAACACGTCGTTCTGGGTTGCCGGACGGATCGAGAGCATTGGGTGACTCCGTGCGCAGTTTACGTCAGCCCGATATTATATAGGCGCACTCCATGGAGGACTTGTGGCCCGTATCTCACTGATCGAACCCGAGCAGGCTTCGCCCGAAGTCAAGGAAATTTACGAGCAGAAACTCCGCGGCAAGCCGGGCAATGCGCAGAAGGCGATGGCGCATCGTCCGGAGATGCTCAAGAATTTTCTGGGCTTCTACGCCAGCGTAGGACGATCGCTGGAACGCAAGCTCTACGAGTTGATTTACATTCGCGTTTCTATGATCAATCAATGCCATTATTGCCTGCAACATCATTTGGCGTCGTCCAAGCGAGTGGGCTTGACTCCCGATGATTGGAGTTCATTAAAGCAAGGCGACTACGCGCGCTTCACCGAGAGGGAGCAAACTGCGCTGGCCTATGCCGAAAAGCTGACGCGGGATCCCCACGGCGTCGGGGATGCTGATTTTGTGGGCTTGAAGAAGCATTTCGCCGACGCCGAAATTGTGGACTTGCATTTACTTGTGGGCCTAGCCAACCTGACGAATCGATTTACCGATCCGGTTGGTCTTGAGGTGGAGTTTCCGGAGGAGAAGATTTGAACACCGGGAGCAGTGGGGCAGAGACAGAATTGGATTTTGTCATTCGAGGGGAGCGAGAAATCTGCTATCTCTTGGCGCCCGGCAAACAGCAGATTCCTCGTCGCTCCGCTCCTCGGAATGACAACTATGTCATTCTTCAAAGAATTACTCTCTGATCTCCCACTCGCCGCGTCACATGCCCACGGTCTAAGTACTCCAGCAGCGGAATCGCATATTTGCGGCTTACACCTGTCATATCCTTGAAGCGCGCCACGTCGATGCTGGCGGAATTTGCCTTCTCGGCCACGACACGCGCGCGCAAATTCTCCAGGGCATTGCGGTGAAAGACCAGATCGTCGGCAACCTTCACTAGTACTTTCTCTCGCAACAGCAGAGTCACGATTTTCTGCGCCCGGACCTGGTCCACCTTAAGGCCTGCCAGAACTTCCTTAAGTGCGGGCACTTTCAGTCCGGCCGAACTGAAGGCGCTTTCGATCGTCTGCTTCGATTCCGCCTCGTCATCCTTCATGACTACACCGCGCCCGGGCAATCGCACTTGATCCCCTGCGCATTCGACTTTCAGATCGCGCGTCAGTGTCTCCAAAACAGCGGAGAAGACCTCCGAACCGAGACCAAGCCGTTCGCGCAAGGACTCGCGGTTTATTCCCCCGGCCAGCGGATTCTCCTTCTGGAACGCGCCTACTGCAACCAGAGCCTTCGAAGTTGCTCCGCCAAAAACGTCGGCGGAAAGAAATACGCCGCCGGCGCGAACGATTCTTCCCTCCGCAAGTAACTTGGCCGCGAGTGCTTGTATGCGGCTTGCGGTCCATCCGGTCTCTGCGACGGCTCGGGCAAGCGTGAGTCCCATTCTTTCGCGTCTGGCAATTCGCGCTTCCAGCACGGCTTCCGAAGAGCCGTCGGCCGCCTTGGTCAGAAACTCGACAACTTCCTGTGCAGGTAGCTTGCGCATCAAAGGAGAGGCGTCCAGCACAATCCCGCCGCCGATCGTCGTCACCGGAGAAAACTGGCGAATGATGAACCGGTCCCCGGGCAACAGCAATATCGGATCGGCGAGCCTAAGCTGCGCAAATGAATTCTGCCCAGGCGCAAGCTGCTTCTGCCCATACAGCACGACCGTTGCGATGGTCTCGGAAGTGTAGGCGTGCAGATGGACGCGGGCGCGGTCTTTGAGGGGCTTGGCAGAGGGCAACAGCGAAAGAGATGTGTCCAGACGCGGAGTAGAGTGAAATGTTGCGGGCGGCGCCAGCACCATTCCGCGGGCTAGCTCCTGCTTGCTGACGCTTGCCAGGTTTAAAGCGGTTCGTTGCCCAGCGACGGCTTGCGCCGCTGGGGATCCGTGTACATGCACGCCGCGCACTCGAACCAGTTTTCCGGCGGGGAACACTTCCAACTCCTCGTCGGTACCGATGGTCCCCGCGACCAGTGTTCCTGTCACCACCGTGCCGAAGCCTTTCATGGTGAAGACGCGGTCGATCGGCAAGCGCGCTAATGCAGTCGAATCCTTGCCGGTGACTTCCAACGCGGCATCCGCCAGAGCCTGTTTCAACTCGGCGAGTCCGGTGCCGTTCAGGGAGCTGACGGAAACGATGGGAGCTTTCGAACTATCCAGAAATGACCCGTGAAGAAACTCGTCGACCTCCGCTCGCACCACATCGAGGGTCTCGGGGTCGACCACATCCGTCTTGGTGAGGACGGTGATTCCGCGGCGCACACCCAGCATGCGGCAGATATCGAAGTGCTCACGGGTTTGCGGCTGAATGGATTCATCCGCCGCGATGACCAGCAGAACCAGATCGATGCCCCCGGCTCCGGCCAGCATATTGCGCACAAAACGCTCGTGCCCGGGAACATCCACAAAGCCAAACCGCAGAGTCTCGCCCTGCGGGAGAGGCAATTCGAGATGCGCAAAGCCAATATCGATGGTGATACCGCGGCGCTTTTCTTCTTCCAGGCGGTCGGCGTCGATTCCGGTCAAGGCCTTTATCAGCGCGGTCTTGCCATGATCGACATGGCCGGCTGTGCCGACGATGATCGGTTTCATGGGGTACGGTCCGGGCGGGCGTCCTTTGATCCTCGTGGGTTAAAGAGACACAAGCCGAGCAGCCCAAGCAAGCCCGCCGCACGGCTCGTCTGAGTCAGCAGTCCCTCGCTCGACGGTGGCTTGAGTAATTCCCGAAAGCTGGGATCCTGCTGCGTCAGATGAATCAGATCGGGATCTCCAAAAGCGCGCCCGTAGCGGTCGTAAACCACGGTATGGCGAGTGCGCAGGGCATCGAGGATCGCGCCGCCGGAATCGTCGCGCGCAAAGACAAAGGTCCGGCACAGCCCCATCGGTCCCAGGCCGTGATAATCGGAGTCGCCGATGGCGGTAAGCCGCGCGCGCCCGTAGAACTCCTGCAGCTCCCGATAAACGTCTGGGCTGCCGTAAGCGATCGGGTGAAGAACCTCCGACCCGTCGAGCTTCGAGATCGCCTTCGCATCGTAGCCCGGCCAGTACGGTGCCGCCGGATGTGCGGCTATCGCCACTCCTCCTTGCCGGTGTATCTGCGTCAATCGCGTTCTGCTGAACTTTGTCTCCACTCAATTGACGAGTGGCGGATTCCAATCGCCAGAAGGTGGTACTTGGGATTAATGATCTCGTCGCCAATCAAAACTTTCGGGCCGTGAATGAGCCGTGAGAACCAACGGCCCACGTACGCTTCCCACACCTGTTGTGGCCGGTCATGGCGATCACATCCAGCTTCTGCCTCCTGGCTTCCAGCACCGTATCCAGCGGATCCAGCAACGCCCAGTTCAGCGGGAAACTGTGGATGTGGAAGTCCGCCGCCAAAACGCGATAACCGCCCAGCGTCACATACGGGTCCGGACTAGGAATGTCGGAGATAGTTCCAGCGGCGATTGCTGCAAGAACCAGCCACAGCGAGATGGTGCGCGCGCTCATTGCCCCAATCTCCGCATGATCTCCGGAAGTAACGGAGCGGCGCCAAAAATCAAAATTGCGAGAGTCCAGGAAATAGCCCGCTGCAGGAGAAGGTCCCGGACCGCTCCTCCTGCGGCGCGGCGGAATACACGCTTAAAGAAACAAAGGTCGATGTAGGCCGACCAGATCGCGGCCAGAGTGAAACTGGTAACAATTGTTCTCGATCCCGCCCAGCGGAAGGCGTGCAGCGTGGTTGCGAATGCCCAGACTGCGGAAAAGGCAAGTATCCACAGCATCCAGGGTCCATAGCCTGCGAAGAAAAGATCGATGGATCGTGCCAGCGAGATGGTCCCGTCTCCGGGGCGCCCACCTCTTGGGCGCACAACCGCCAGCCCGATGATCTGCGTAAGAATTATGCAAAACCCGCCAACAGTGCCACCAATCACGTGGCGCAGTGTCAGGCGCTGGGAGGCCACCAGGGAAACCATGCAGCCCAGGAGGAAGGCGAAAAACAGGGGCCGGCGCAATGAGGTCCATTTTCCCTGCTCAGCAGGCCGGTCCGCGAGCCACTCATAAGCCAGGGATGGATGGAACATCACCCAGATCTCTGGTTTCCACGCAGGTTTCCATACACCGGAGTTCGGCGTGCTATTGGAAGCGGCAACGGTGACAGACTTCATTCGGAACTCACAGTATATCTTCTATGGCGAGACGCTCGTCCCCGGCCAGTTTCCTCGGGATGGAAGGCGGCCGCCTCTGTGGAAACCTGCAAAGTTCCGATTCCCACAATACCGTCTGAAATGCGACAATGATCGTGTCCTGCCATGACCACCTCCCCTACCTTGGCTATTACTCCGCAGCTTCTCCAGGAACACGGCATTACGCCCGATGAATACACGAAGATCAAGCAACTCCTCGGCGGGCGCGAACCTACCATCACTGAACTCGGCATCTTCAGCGTGATGTGGAGCGAGCACTGCTCGTACAAATCGTCGCGCGTTCATCTGAAGCGTTTGCCGACGCGCAGCCGTCGCGTGGTGCAGGGGCCGGGAGAGAACGCCGGCATCATCGACATTGGCGACGGCTGGGCATGCGCGTTCAAGATCGAGTCGCACAATCATCCGTCGTTCATTGAGCCGTTTCAGGGTGCGGCCACCGGCGTGGGCGGAATTCTGCGCGATATTTTCACCATGGGGGCGAGGCCGGTGGCGGTGATGGATTCGCTGAGGTTTGGGCCGATCGCAGGAGACGCGGGAATGGCCGCTGGCGCCGCCGCGTCGCCTTACGGCGACGGGCCGGGTCGAAGACCCGGCCCCACACGGTCAGTTCCTACACAAGCCGAGATTCACAAGAATCAATCGGTTCTGGAAGGCGTGGTCAGCGGGATTGCTTCTTACGGCAATTGTTTTGGCGTACCCAACTTGGGCGGCGAAACCAAGTTCGAGCCCAGCTACTCGGGCAATCCTCTGGTGAATGCTTTCGCTCTGGGTCTAGTCCGGCGCGATCAGATTTTCTACGCCAAGGCCGCGGGCGAGGGCAATCCCGTAATCTACGTTGGCTCCAAGACCGGGCGGGACGGCATCCACGGCGCCACCATGGCCAGCGAGGAATTCAGCGAAGGCTCAGAAGCCAAGCGCCCCAACGTGCAAGTCGGCGACCCTTTTCTGGAAAAGCTGCTGCTCGAAGCTTGCCTGGAAGCCATGCAAACCGGCGCCATCATTGGCATTCAGGATATGGGCGCGGCGGGCCTCACTTGCTCTACGTGCGAAATGGGCGGACGCGGTCACGTGGGAATTGAAATCGAACTGGATCGTGTGCCGCAGCGCGAAACTGGCATGACTCCTTACGAGATCATGCTGAGCGAATCGCAGGAGCGCATGCTGCTGGTCGCGCAAAAGGGACGGGAAGAAGAAGTCTTCCGCGTTTTCGAGAAGTGGGGACTCGACGCGGTCGAGGTCGGACGAGTCACCAACGACGGCAAAATGCGAGTGCTCGAGCATGGCGAAGTTGTCGCCGAAATTCCCAACGAAGCGCTGACCGATGACGCGCCTGTGTACAAGCGCCCGCTGGAGCGCTGGGAGCCGCCGGTCCGCGGGAAATGCCGGAACACATTCAATTAGCCGAGTCTGGCGATCTCACTCCGAATGTGCGCCGCCTGCTGGCCAGCCCGAATATTTGCGGCAAGCGGTGGATCTGGCAGCAGTACGACTCCATGGTGCAAACCAATACGGTCGAAGGTCCGGGCGCGGGCGATGCGGGCGTGATCCGCATCAAGGGTTCGCAGCGCGGGCTGGCCATGGCGCTCGACGGCAATGGCCGCTGGTGCTATCTCGATCCCAAGCTGGGCGCCATGCACGCCGTCGCCGAGGCAACTCGCAATGTGGCGTGTACCGGCGCGACTCCGGTCGGCGCAACCAATTGCCTGAACTTCGGCAATCCTGAGAAGCCGCACATCATGTGGCAATTCTCGCAAGTGATCGATGGCATCACCAAAGCTTGCGAGGAGTTGGAGGTGCCGATTACCGGAGGCAACGTCAGCTTCTATAACGAAACTCTGGGTGAAGGAATCTATCCCACGCCGGTGATTGGAATTGTCGGCATTCTGGAAAATGTTCACCTGGCCGTACGTCCCGATTTCCGCGAGCCAGAACGAGCCATCGTTTTGCTGCGAGCCTCGGAGCCGGGAGACATTACTGACGCCACCTCCGAATTTGGTTCTTCCGAATATGCCAAAGAAATCCTGGGCGCGGTTTGGGGATACCCTCCAGTGCTGGAACTGGAAAAGGAAGCCGCTCTGCAAAAAGCGTTGATCGAGATGATCCAGGCCGGTTTATTGGACTCAGCCCACGACTGCTCCGAAGGCGGGATTGCGGTAACGCTGGCCGAATCGACTTTCGCTAAAAGTATTGGAATGAGCGTCGATCTAGTTTCGCAGGGCCTTCCAGCGGAGTTTGTCCTGTTTGGCGAGGACGCGAGCCGCGTGGTCGCTTCGTGCGACCCAGCGAACCTGTCAGGAATCCAACAAGTAGCGGTAAAATACGGTCTCTCGTCGGAACTGATCGGCAAGACGGTTCCGGATCAAGTGAATATTAAACTCGATGGCAGGCTGGTAGTGTCGGCAAGCGCGGCTGAACTGCGCGGCGCTTACGAAGGGGCTTTGGAAGAGGCTCTGCGGACCGAGCCACAAGGCATCGCGGCGGATTGAAGACAAATCTTAAGTCGCAGAGTTCGCAAAAATTAAGACAAGCCGCAGAGGGCGCTGAGAAAACTCCAGATGAATGGGCAGCTTGACGGAGGTAGCTTGACGA
Source organism: uncultured Acidobacteriaceae bacterium (assembly GCA_963735545.1). Lineage (GTDB taxonomy): Bacteria > Acidobacteriota > Terriglobia > Terriglobales > Acidobacteriaceae > PALSA-270. Next base: position 306,397 of record CAVTLU010000007.1, on the reverse strand, counting down.
CTGACAACCAACGACCGGCGACTGGTTCCGACAAATTCCGCGATGAATGTGGGGTGGTTGCCATCTATGCTCACCCCGAAGCGGAAACTCTCGCCTACCTCGGCCTGCACGCTCTGCAACATCGCGGCCAGGAATCGGCGGGCATCGTCACCTCGAATGGCATGGCCTTGCAGGCGCACCGGCATATGGGGCTGGTGGCGGACATTTTCACCGAGGACGTTCTCTCCAAGCTGCGCGGCACCCTGGCCATCGGGCACACGCGATACTCCACCGCCGGAGATTCGTCGCTGCTGAACGCCCAGCCCATCATGGTGCAATCCAATAAGGGCGTGATGGCGCTGGCGCACAACGGCAATCTGGTGAATGCGCAGGAAATCCGCAGCCGGCTGGAGAACCAAGGCTCGATTTTTCAGACCAACAGCGATACCGAAGTCATCGTTCACCTGATCGCGCTCTCGAAAGAGCACACTTTGCCCGAAGCTATTTCGGACGCCCTACGGCAGGTGGAAGGGGCCTTCTCGCTGGTGATCCTCAGCCCCGACCGCGTGTTCGCGGCCCGCGACCCGCGCGGCTTTCGGCCTCTGGCCATGGGAAGAATTCCAGCCCTTCCCGGAGAGAAGCAGGACACGATCGTTTTTGCTTCCGAAACCTGCGCTTTCGATCTGATTGGAGCGACTTTCGAGCGCGACGTAAGGCCAGGCGAATTGGTAGTCGTAGGCCCCGAGGGCACGACCTCCAGCAGTTACACGCCGGCGACGGCGCAATCGAGCTGCATTTTCGAGCATGTGTATTTCTCGCGTCCCGACAGCATCGTGTTCGGCCGTCCCGTACAGGAAAGCCGCGAGCAACTGGGCCGGCAACTGGCGCGTGAGGCGCCCGCGGAAGCTGACCTGGTAGTCCCGGTGCCCGATTCCGGCGTAACCGCTGCCATCGGGTACGCCGCGGAGAGCGGGCTTCCACTGCGCTTCGGATTGATCCGCAACCACTATGTCGGGCGTACCTTCATCGAGCCGCGGCAGTCGGTGCGCGACTTTGGAGTGAAGCTGAAGCTGAATCCGGTGCATTCGCTGCTCGAAGGCAAGCGCGTCGTCCTGATCGACGATTCCATTGTGCGCGGCACCACCAGCCGTAAGATCGTGCGCATGATCCGCGGTGCGGGCGCGAAAGAAGTCCACATGCGCATCTCTTGCCCGCCGACAAGATCGCCATGCTTTTACGGCGTAGATACACCGTCAAAAAAGGAGCTGATCGCGGCCAACAAGTCGATCGAGGAAATCCGCGAATTCATCGGCGCAGATTCGTTGTCTTATCTCTCGCTCGAAGGATTGAAGAAGGCCTGCGGCGACGGCGAAAAAACTACCTACTGCTCGGCGTGTTACACCGGCATTTATCCCACCAACTGGGTGGATGTGGAAGAGATTCAGCCGGCAGCGGTCGTAAAGCGCTGACTTGAGCTAGTCTGGCGCGAACCTAGTGCTTGCCTGATTTCCCCTAGAAGAGCGGGCTTCCCGGATGATTAAGCGCACACAGTTTGTAATAGCGGTTCCAGATCTGAAAGCATCCAGCGCTTTCTACCGAGACGTGCTTGGGTTTGCAGTTCATGAGATTCCCGATCCCGGATTTTTATTTTATGTGTCGGGCGAATGTACGATCATGGCTGGACAATGCCCCGACGAGATTCACCCGTCGAAGCTGGGCGACCATTCCTACTTTGCCTATTTGGAAATGGATGAGATTGATTCCTATTACGAATCCGTCCGCGTCAAGGGCGCGAAAATCCGCAAGACGCTTCGCGACGAACCCTGGGGGATGCGAGAATTTGGAGTGGAAACGGCCGACGGTCACCGCATCATGTTTGCCTCGCGTTTGACGGGCGGAGAATAAAACTGGTCGTTCTTCACATATCGATACTGTCTTGTCCCTTACCGAAATAACTCTGATCGCCCGCATCCGCCGCCAGGCGGTCCAAGGAGGCGCAATAGTGGCCGGCATCGGTGACGACGCGGCCGTTCTGCGCATCCCGCCGGGCCATGAAGCGCTCGTCACAACCGATTTCTCTCTGGAAGGTATCCACTTTCGCCGCGACTGGCACTCGCCGGAGTCGATCGGCCACCGCTGCCTTGCGCGCGGCCTGAGCGACATCGCGGCAATGGGCGGCGAGCCCATTGCCGCGTTTCTTTCCCTGGCCCTGCCGCGTGATCTGCCCCAGAAGTGGGTAGACCGGTTTGTGCGCGGCCTGCTGAGTCTCGCTGGCCGTTTTGGCGTAAAGCTCGCCGGCGGAGACACCGCAGAGTCGCCTGGCGGCATTCTTGCCGATATCGCGGTCGTCGGTTCGGTTCGTCGGGGTACGGCGATATTGCGCTCGGGCGCACGCCCGGGAGACCGCATTTATGTCAGCGGAGAACTCGGCGGCTCGGCTGCTGCGCTGAAGCGCATGATCGAAAAGCCGAAGCGCAAGTTGAATCCCCGAGACTATGCCCGCCACTTCTTTCCCGAGCCTCGCCTTCAACTGGGGCGGGTCTTGCTGGAGAAGAAAATCGCCTCTGCCATGATTGACCTTAGCGACGGCTTATCCACGGACTTGGGCCATCTCTGTGGAGAAAGTGGTGTCGGAGCCGAGGTCTTAGCGGAGGCTATTCCGATGGCCGAGACTGGCAGCCCGGCACAGGAAACAGAACTTAACTTCGCCGTTCACGGGGGCGAAGACTATGAATTGCTTTTCACCGCGCCAGCGAAAAAGCGCGTCCCCAGCCGCATTGCCGGCGTTTCAGTCACGCAGATCGGGCACATTAAACGAGGCAAACACGTCTATCTGGTCAACCAAGAAGGCGAGGGCTGCGAACTGTTACCGCAAGGCTGGCAGCACTTCCAACGTTAGAGCGCGTCGCGATCGCGGCAACTTCCGTGTTTCTCCGTGCTCCGTGTGTCCTCTGTGGTTGATTAACGAAAGTCATTTCCACAGGGCAGCACAGGGAAAACACTGGTTGGGCGGGTACACTCTTCTGCTCTACCCTCCTCGGCCAATCCGGACTAAAGTAGTCTCATGCCGTTCCCCCGAATGCAATTGCTAGCGATTCTATTGGTTTCGTTTGCCGCTTTCGCTCAGCAGCCCAAGCCGAAAACGCAACCCCCCGCCGTAGATGACGACTTCGTCCAAAAGCAATTTGGCGCAACCTGCAAGCTAATGCCGGGCCCGCAGCCACTGGTAGCGGACCTCGATGGCGACGGCGTCGAAGATCTGGTTCTGGCCGGCCATTGCACCAACCCAATGCTCGACCAGGCCGAGGACAACTTCACCGTCATCGATCCCTACAACGCCTTCTTCGGTTACAGCAATACCGAGATCACCAGCCAGTTCGCCTCGGAAGATCCACTGGCCCGCGGCCTGGTGCTGCTGATCATTCACGGCTCAGGCCCCGACGCCTGGCGCGCCGCCACTCCCAAGGCGAAGTTTGTGATCATCAACCTGCCCTTCAAGCAGATTACGGTGCGGAAACTGGCAGTGAAAAAGAAGACTGTCATGGCCATCTATGCGGAGGAGTCGGGCGCCGACAAAATGACTTCTGCCACTTTTTGGGACGGCAAGAAATACCGGTACGAACCGCTGGGTTCCGGCATGGAGTAATGCATAACTGCTCCGTATGCCTTTCTCTGCGACCTTTGCGGATTTTCTCTGCGTACTCTGCGATTTAGGACTTTGCTTTTAGCCGGGCGGAAGAACAGAATCTTACATCGCAGAGTACGCAGAGAAAATCCGCAGAGGTCGCGGAGAGTCTTGATCGCGGATCAGGGACAGTAATGGGTTCACAGCATATCCTCCTCGGCTATTCTGCTCGTATAATCTGACCGCCATGAATCTCGAACAAAAGCTGGACGAGCTAAAGAAACGCAATCATCTTGCCGAAGACGGCGGAGGCGTGCAGCGCCGCGAACGCCAGCACAAAGAAGGCAAGATGTCGGCGCGAGAGCGCATCGAATTCCTGCTCGATGAAGGCACATTCGAAGAAACCGACAAACTGGTCACCCACCGCTGCACCGACTTCGGCATGGAGGAGCAAAAGTCCTACGGCGACGGCTTCATCACCGGCTATGGACGCATCGAAGGCCGCCTGGTCTTCGTTTTCGCCCAGGACTTCACTGTCTTTGGCGGATCGTTGTCTGAGACGAACGCCGCCAAGATCGTCAAGATCATGGACCTGGCCGGAAAAACCGGTGCACCCCTCATTGGCCTTAACGATTCTGGTGGCGCGCGCATTCAGGAAGGCGTGGTCTCGCTTGCCGGCTATGCCGACATTTTTCTGCGCAACACGCTGTACAGCGGTGTGATTCCGCAAATTTCAGCCATCATGGGACCGTGCGCCGGCGGCGCTGTCTATTCGCCCGCCATCACTGACTTCATTCTGATGGTCGACAAAACTTCCTACATGTTCATCACCGGACCGGACGTGATCAAGACGGTCACGCACGAAGAAGTAACCAAGGACCAGCTCGGCGGCGCGCATACCCACAACGAACTTTCCGGCGTGGCGCACTTTCAGGCGCACGATGACGCGGAATGCCTTTCGATGGTGCGCGAGCTGCTGAGCTTTATTCCTTCGAATAATCTCGACGACCCGCCGCGCAAGCCTTGTACCGATCCGGTTGACCGCGCCGACGAAAAGCTGGACAGGATTGTTCCCGACCAATCCAACCAGCCCTACGACATCAAGGACGTAATTCACGGGGTGGTCGACGACGGTTACTTCTTCGAAGTGCAGGAACATTACGCCCGGAACATCGTTGTCGGGTTTGCGCGGCTAAATGGAAAGCCCGTCGGCATGGTCGCCAACCAACCGGCTGCATTAGCCGGCACTCTCGATATCAACGCGTCGGTGAAAGGCGCGCGCTTCGTGCGTTTCTGCGATTGCTTCAACATTCCGCTGGTGACATTTGAGGATGTCCCCGGCTTTCTGCCCGGAACCAATCAGGAGTATGGCGGCATCATTAAGCACGGCGCGAAGCTGCTATTTGCCTTTGCCGAGGCGACGGTGCCGAAGGTTACCGTCATCACCCGCAAAGCCTACGGCGGCGCATATTGCGTGATGGCCTCAAAGCATATCCGCACCGATGTGAACTACGCCTGGCCGACCGCCGAGATTGCGGTGATGGGCCCAGAGGGCGCGGTAGACATTGTCTATAAGCGCGACCTGGACAAAGCCGCAAACCGCGAAGAAATGCGCAAGGCCAAGATCGAAGAGTTCCGCGACCGCTTTGCCAATCCCTACGTAGCCGCCGAGCGCGGCTTCGTGGACGCGGTCATCCAACCCCGCGAAACGCGCAAGAAGCTGATTCAGGCGCTGGCCATGCTGGAAACCAAGCGAGATAAGAACCCGCCGAAGAAGCATGGGAATATTCCGCTGTAAGAGCGTGTGTGAATGTGGGGCGGGCGCCCCCGCCCGCCCGGCAGAATGTGAGAAGCGAAGGGTCTCGACCGGCGGCGCCGGTTATCGCACAACCGCTTTCCTGGGTCTTCCCCCGAGCCTGCCGTTCGATCTGGAGGCAGCTTTTTTCGCTCTGCTCCTGGATTGACCGCCAATTTGCCCGAGTCTGGCCGCCATCCATTTCTTGGAGCCGAGAAATCCCTCCAGAAGGCCGGGCACATAGAGATCCGCGTCCAACTTCGGAAAATGAATTCCAAAGCCCGACGGACTGATTTCGATTTCTTCCAACTGGGATGGCTTGGCGCGCTCCAGTCCCTGAGCATCGTGCGGCGAGAAACTCACGATCAGCTTTGAACTGAGATGAATCACGATGCGGCCGCTTTTGCCGTCGTAGTGCGCAGAGACGGCCTTCGGAATGGCCGTCTCCAGTTGTTTCGCGCGCTGGTTTGCCAGTTCGAAACTGTCATACGATTCCATGAATGTCCTCCCATGCCCGGCCCAGGGTTCCGATGTGCGCCGTCAACTCGGCTTCTAGTTCTCGCGGAGTCGGGAGGGACGTATCATCTAAAGAATTTGCCAATGATATAGTTGGCAATCTTCAGTCCGACCTTCGCACTGTGTTCATTCGCAGCCGCAAAGAACAGCATAAACATTAGAGAACCGTTTGAATTATGCATCGGAAAAGGGTCGCTCACTGCCACAAACTCCTCCTTCAATCGTCTCACAAAAAAGTCGGTAATTGTGCGATGGTCGGCAGACTTGTGCACAGACTCAATTATCCTCGTTGGTTCCAGAAGTGACGGGAATGCCGTCCTTGAGTAGAAAGCACCCTCCCATTCAGTTGTACCGAATACCAACGTCAGGCGGTCTGCCCACGCTTTGCGTGGTTTGTGATCGCGTACCAGCATCCTGTTAACAGCTGAGTAGGGAAACAGCACCCATAAATCTACAGCGCGTGTGCGACCCAACTGGGCAAT